>DAIMZF010000029.1:0-31305 GCA_036734085.1 Aggregatilineales bacterium | reverse complement strand
GAGCCACCCACGCCCATCGCCATTTTGACCTGCAAGCGCGGCAAGTTCCGCGCAATCCATTTATCTTGTTGGGGTGCGCCATAGGCCACAAACAGAATATCCGCGCCGCTTGTATTCACCCTCTGCACGATGTTATCCTCGTCTTCCGGCGCGGGACTGCCACTATATACCCCGACAATCTGCAAAGCAGGGTAACGCGCCCGCAGGGTCTCCGCCGCTTGATGAGCAACGCCTTCTCCCGCGCCTAAAAAGAACAGCTTCCAGCCGCGTTTGGCGGCCTGCTCCGCGATGCGTGGCACACCATCCGACCCGGTGACGCGCTCCGGCAAAACGTGGCCGAGCCGCCGCGCCGCCCACAGCAAGCCCACGCCATCCGGCACGCATACATCCGCACGGTGTAGAATATGGGCGAAGTTCACGTCGTCCCGCGCAATCATGATAAATTCCGGGTTTGTCGTGCAGACGTGCCGCGCAGTATCCTGTGCAATCCATGTGTCAATCAAATCAAACCACTGTGCATAGGTAATTCCGTCCACAGGCAAGCCCAATACCTCAAGCCGCGTCCAGGTGCGCGTTATCACAGGCGTTTGTGTATCGTCAGCCATCACAATTTCTCCCGTTAAGATGTGCCGAACGTGCGCTAATACATGCTCCGGTGTGACCATCCGCATACAGGTTCGCGCCGGGCAACCTTCCCGCAGGCCAATTTGATGCCCGACATAACTGCACGGGCTACAACGGGGCGCAGACCTCACCGTGATGACCGTTCCGCCGGGATTCCACGCCCCCCACGCCTGATGATTGCTCGGCCCGAAGATTGTCACCATCGGCACACCGACAGACGCGGCCATGTGCATTACACCACTGTCCGCGCCGATGAATACATCCGCTTGACTGATAACACTGGCTAATTGGGGCAGGCTGGTTTTTCCAGTGAGATCAATGGCTGGCTGGTGCATCAGGGTTTGCACTTGTGCGGAATCATCCCCGTTGCCGCCGACCAGCACGACGCGCACCCCCTCCGCACTTAGGGCATCGCCCACGCGGGCGAAGTTGGCGGCATCCCAGCGTCGCGCTGTGCTATAGCCCCCACTGCCAGCATGGATAATCACCGTCCTGGCGTCTGATGGTGGCAATAAATCATTAAATTCTCGTACAATCTGCGCTGGGCGGGGGCTTGCATCCGCGCCGAGCAGGGCGACTAACGCCAGCCAATAAGCCGCTTGATGCTTCGCGCCGAAGCCGTCATCGCGGATGCTATGCGTGAGGAACCAGCCGTTGCCGTTCTGCAAGCCGACAATTTGCCGGGCACGGGCGGCTTTCGCCATCAGCCAGAATTTAAGCGTTCCTGCCTTGAGTGTGAAGTGATGGAAAAAGACCACAACATCAAAACGGCCTAATGCGTAAATCTTCCGTAGATTATGTGGTTTTAGAAAAGACTTTGTGCCGTTAAACTGTGCTTTATCCAATGTCAGGGTAGCGTCTACCAATCCCGTGCCGGTGAGGATGGGCGCGGCGTGGCTGGAAGTGAGCAGAGTCAGGTGGTCATCCGGGCAGGCGGTACGCAGGGCGTGCAGGGCTGGCGTCGTCAGGATGAGGTCGCCAATATCCGCAAGCTGTACCAATAAAATGCGGCGGGGCATTGTGGCTTTATGCTTTCTGGTTAGCGACATGCTCAAAATAGGCCAACACGCGCCGCGCCGCCCGTTCCCATTGGAATTGACGCACACGCTTATAGCCCGCTTCGCGTAAGTCCTCGCGCAAGGTGTAGTCTGTCTCAACGCGCATCATCGCAATGGCAATCTGGAATGAGTCGTTGGGGTCAACCTGAAGCGCGGCATCTCCGGCAATTTCTGGCAAGCTAGAGGTATTGCTGATAATTGCTGGTAGGCCGATGTGCAAGGCTTCCACCACCGGGAAGCCGAAGCCCTCATAAAATGACGGAAACACCAGCGCAACCGCGTTCGCATACAGGTGCGCTTTATCTTCTTCATCAATGTAACCTGGCAGATGCACCCCTTCCACGCCGACAGTCCAGCGTTCATCATATAGCCAGCCCTTGCCGCCTGCCAGCACTAGCCCGGCGGGTTTTTCCACCCGTTCCCGGTAGGCGCGGTAAGCACGGACGATGCCTTCTATGTTTTTGCGCGGCTGTAGCGTGCCAATGAACAAAAAATAACGCGGCGGCAGATTGTACTTCTGGAATACATCCACATCATTGTATTCTGGTGCTTCCACACCGGGATACACCACCTGTATTTTTTTCTTGTTTGTCCCATAAAAATGCGTGAGGTCGTCGGCGGTCGCCTGGCTATCTACAAATACCATATTCGCACGACGGGCGCTGTGCCGCGTGGAATAATCCAGATACCAGCGCTGGAATCCGGTATGTGCCTGCGGGAAGTGCTTATAGCCTAAGTCATGCACAGTGACAATCGCCTTGCCGGGAAACAACAGCGGGAGAGTGTGTGCCGGGACGAATGTTAAATCCGGCTTGTCCCGCAGGATGGCGGCGGCAAACCGCACATGTGTCCACAAGCGTTTGAATGGGATAACTTTATAAGTCACATACTCTGACGGCGGAAATAAATCATCAGGCGGCGCGTCACGGAAATATAAAGTCAGTTGGTGCTTTTGGTTAAGCGCAATAAGCGCCCGGATGAGTTCCCGTGAGTAGTGTTCCGTGCCAGTCAAGCGGGGCACGGTGGTTCGGCTGGCGTCAATCGCTATGCGGAGTGACACGGCTTATCCCCGTTTTCTGATGATAATGGGCGCAATCAGCAAGACAGCCACAAACACACCCAGCCCTGCGGCCAAAAATGGCAGAAATGGGGTCAGGTCATAGTCAATCAAGCCAGCGTTATGAGCCGCGCCGACCCCGCCCGCGACGATTAGCGCGACACCCACAAAGGGCTGGTGCTTGCTTAGGGGTTGGCTGAATAACGCACTCAACAGAGCGCCCACACCGACTGCCGCCAACAGCAACGGCCAGCCATCTGCACCGATGCTACCCGGCTGTGCCAACCAGACCAAAACGCCGATGCTCGCCCATATTGCCACCCCTGCGAATAACGCGCCGCCCGCCCACCGTGCGGAAGACACCCACAGCACAATCATCAATGCGCCCAGTGTGCCCAAAGCGACCAGCGCCAAAAGCTCTGCAGATAGCGCGACATCCTGCACAACATCCGGCGCGGCGATAATCACCGTCAGCCCTGCGCCCAATGCCATCAATAAAAAGGCCGGAATTACAGATGCGAGTTGCCCGCGTCCCAGTCGCATCATCGGCGGGCGCGGCAGATAGTATGCCGCACGTTTAGCGGATTCTTCCTCAGTACGGCGGCGTTCGGTCTCAAACCGTGCTTGTTCCGCTTGCTCTTGTGCTTCACGTTCCGCAATAACGTCGCTCAACGAAGCAACGGACGACAGCGCCCCTTCAATGTCTAAATCATCCAATGCAGGTGCATCAAATGTAAAGTCATCGGGGATACTGAGGTCTGGCAAGTCGCCTTGTACGTCGTCATCGCCGCCCAAAAATACATGGACATCATCCGCTAAAGGCGCGGGGACATCATTGCTGTCCGCGTCAATATTTGGCGTGTCAGCCATTAACGCCTCGTCCACCGGCTCATCGTCGTCTGTCATGGCAAGCGGAACAGCTTCCGGCAGGTCATCGTCCGCCGGGATAAAAGGCATCATGCCATCGTCTTCGATGGGTTCATCTTCTGAAGGTCTGAATTCATCGTTCATAGACTGTATTGTGGCGCGTTTCCTCATGCCGCGCAAGCGTTGATTGACTCTTGCCTGTCAGTTCGGTTTATCATATACTCGTAAACATATCAGGCGACGTGGCCAAGTGGTAAGGCAGAGCTCTGCAAAAGCTCCATCACCGGTTCGAATCCGGTCGTCGCCTCATCTGCAAACACACCCTGATTTTTAACCCCAACCTAACCCACATCTGCTAAGATGGTTCCGTTCCTGTGGATGAGCCACGAAGAACAAACAGAACAACCCCAATAACAAGAGGAGAAACAATAATGACAGACATCACCGAGCGCGGTTATGCTAAACCGAGCGTGCTAGTCTCTACCGATTGGGTGGCCGCGCACCTGAGCGACCCTACCGTGCGAATTATTGAATCCAACGAAGACCCGTTGCTATATCCATCCGGTCATATTCCCGGTGCGGTGCAGGTGGATTGGACAACCGACTTAAATGACCCTGTCATGCGCGATTACCTGAGTAAGCCCGGTTTCGAGGCGCTGATGTCGCGCATTGGCGTGACCAATGATATGACCGTCGTCTTTTATGGCGATAAAAATAACTGGTGGGCGACTTATGCCTTCTGGGTGTTCCAGCTATTCGGCCATACCAACGCCCGCGTGATGGATGGTGGACGTACCAAATGGGAAGCGGAAAAACGCGAAATGACTCGTGAAGTGCCGCAGTACACCGCCACCAATTACACCGCCCGAGACCGTGATGATAGCAAAATCCGCGCCTTCCGCGATGAAGTGCTGGAGCATCAACGGGCGGGTAAGCAAATGGTGGATGTCCGTAGCCCGCAAGAGTTCAGTGGGGAATTGCTCCACATGCCCAATTACCCGCAGGAGGGCACATTACGCGGCGGCCATATTCCCGGTGCGCGGAACGTGCCCTGGGCGCGTGCGGCCAATGAGGACGGCACATTTAAATCTGCGGAAGACCTACGCGCGATTTATGAAGGCGAGCAAGGGTTAAGCGGCGAGCAGGAGATTGTCACCTATTGCCGCATCGGGGAGCGTTCCAGCCATACATGGTTCGCGCTGAAGTATTTGTTGGGCTATGAAAACGTGCGTAACTACGACGGAAGCTGGACGGAATGGGGTAATTCCGTAGGGGTGCCCATTGAAAAAGGCGCAAAATAACGCGCAATAACCCTAGATAGATAGCCTGTTGGCTTGTTGCTATAATAAAGGGCGGTGTCATCCACAAAAGACATCGCCCTTTTAGTTTGCTAAGTAATCCGACGCTGGACGGTGTATGTATCAGCGTCTTCAGTAAAAAACAAAGGAATATCGCATGAAGAACATCTGCGTCATCGGAACTGGGTATGTCGGCCTTGTCAACGGGACGGGGTTTGCGGATTTAGGCAACAATGTCATCACTGTTGATATTGACGCGAAGAAAGTACAAAACTTGAAGGACGGGCACATGCCCATCTACGAGCCGGGCTTAAAGGACATGGTGGAGCGCAATGTCAACGCTGGCCGCCTGCACTTTACCACCTCCTACGAAGAAGGCTTAAAAGATGCGGAATTTGTCTTCATCTGTGTGGGCACGCCGGAAGGCGTAGACGGCGAAGCAGACTTGCGCTATGTGCGCTCTGCGGCGGAAAGCATCGCCAAAATTATGACGCACTCCCTGATCGTGATTAACAAGTCAACTGTTCCCGTTGGTACAGGTGATTGGGTAGCGGACATCATCCGCAAGACACAGCCTAAGCCCATTGACTTTGCGGTGGTCAGTTGCCCGGAATTCCTGCGGGAAGGCTCCGCAGTGACGGACTTTATGAGTCCTGACCGCACAGTTTTGGGGTCTTTTGATCGTCGCGCATCGGAGGCTGTCGCCCAGCTTTATCTCCCCCTCCGTGCCCCCATTGTAATGACTGACCTTCGCACGGCGGAGATGATTAAGTATGCGTCCAACGCATTTTTAGCCACACGCATTAGTTTCATCAATGAAATCAGCATCATCTGCGAGAAGCTAGGCGCGGATGTGACGGAAGTCGCCCAGGGCATGGGCTTTGATAAACGTATCGGCCATCACTTCCTGCAAGCGGGCGTAGGGTATGGGGGCAGTTGCTTCCCCAAAGATGTTTCTGCATTGGCGTATATGGCGCAAACACACGGGATGCACCCACAACTTCTGCACGCCGTCATGGAGATTAACGCCTTCCAACGGAAGCATGTCGCGCTCAAACTCCATGATTTGCTGGATGGTACACTCAAGGGTAAGACGATTACCGTGTTGGGGCTAGCCTTTAAGGAAAACACCGACGACACCCGCGAATCGCCTTCACTGGCAATTATCCGCCATTTGCTGGAGCAAGGCGCAATTGTGCGCGGCTATGACCCGGTAGCAATGGAAAACGCCGTTGAGGAAATCCCGGCTATTAATCCGTGTGAAAACCCCTACGAAGCCGCCGAAGGCGCCGACGCGCTTATCATCGCCACCCCTTGGAACGAGTTTAAACAACTGGACATGGAGCGTATTAAATCCGTGATGAAGTCGCCCGTTTTGCTGGATGGCCGCAATATGTATGAACCCCAGAAGATGATTGATATGGGCTTTGTATATCGCGGGGTAGGGCGTGGTTATGATGGCAACGGTATGCTTCAACCTGAAGAAAATGCTGGCTAAAGATGAATCCAGCGATGAATGTCTAACCAAACGACCGTTAAGTAACGATTGAATCCGTGTTATAATGCCGCCTACATCCAACCCATAACACGGATTCAAGACTGCGTATGACGACCCAACACCAACTATCCAACGGCCTGACTGTTGTCTTAAAAGAAGTCCACAGCGCCCCTGTCATCAGTCTGTGGACGGCCTATCGCGTTGGTAGCCGTAACGAACAAACCGGACAAACCGGGATTTCCCACTGGGTAGAGCACATGATGTTTAAAGGCACGCCGCAGTATCCCGCAGGCGTGTTAGACCAGATGATTGACCGCGTGGGCGGCCAGTGGAACGCTTTCACATCCAACGACTTCACCATGTATTACGAGACTCTGCCCGCAGAACACATTGATTTAGCGCTTGCGGCAGAAGCAGATCGTATGATGAATGCGTTGTTCGATGCCGAAGAAGTCGAGCATGAACGCACGGTGATTATCTCCGAGCGACAAGGGGCGGAAAATTCTCCGATGTTCTGGCTACGGGAAGAAATCCGCGCCGTCGCCTTCCGTGTACATGGCTATCATCACGCTATTCTGGGTGATATGGCAGATTTGCACACCATCACCCGCGATGACCTCTATACGCATTATCAACGCTATTATGTGCCAGCCAACGCCGCGCTGATTATCGTCGGCGCGTTTGATACCGCCGAGATGCTCCCCAAAATCGAAGCCACCTTCGGCAAGATTCCGCAACTTGAGCCGCCCCAACACTTCAACCGGGCAGAGCCGCCCCAACTTGGTGAACGCCGCGTCACGGTGGAAAGGCCAGGTACGACGGCCTTTCTGACTATCGCCTTTCGTGTGCCGTCTGTCACCCATCCAGATTGGATTGTGCTTGATATGCTCGACAGCATCCTGACCGGGCCGGGTGGCGAATTAGACAATAAGACCAGCCGCCTGTATCAGGCATTGGTCAAAGCAGAACTGACGCTTAACGTGGGTGGTGGCATGAATGAGTCCATTGACCCCTATTTATATGCTATCTCCGCGACTGTGCGCGATGGTCGCACCCACGAAGAAATCGAATCCACCATCCATGCCACCCTAGAGCGTATTCAGCATGAAGGCGTGACTGAGGCCGAACTCGCCCGCGCCAAAAAACAGGCGCGTGCTTCCTTTGCCTACGAAACGGAAACCGTGACTAATCAGGCGTACTGGTTAGCGCAATCTGCGTTATTAGGTGATATTAACTGGTATGAAGGCTATTTAAACCGCATTGCGGATGTAACCCTTGCAGACCTGCAAGCCGCCGCACAAACTTATTTTACCCGGCAGAACCGCGTTGTTGGCTGGCTTATTCCCACCGGGCTAGGCGAAGAATACACAGAGGATGACCCCGAATGACGCAAAAATTCGCCCTGCCGGATTCAAACACGATTCACCGCGCAGTCCTGCCTAACGGCATCGTGATATTAGCCTATGAAACGCCCCATACACATTCTGTCGTGATTAATGGCTCGCTGGATGCTGGCGCGTTGTTTGAAGATTCTGTTGCCCAGAACGGACTGGCGTCGCTTACGGCCGCCGCTTTGATGCGCGGCACGCAATCCCGTGATTTTGACGCCCTACACAGCCAGTTAGAGGACATCGGCGCGGATTTGAGCGTGAGTTCTGGCCTGCACAAAGTGGGCTTTAACGGCAAAGCACTGGCGGAAGATTTGCCCGTGCTGGTTACACTCCTGGCGGATATCCTACGTTACCCCGCCTTCCCGATGGAGCAAGTAGAGCGCCTGCGCGGGGAGCGCATGACCTCGCTCAACTATCTACAGCAGGATACATCCTATCAGGCCAGTCGTGCCTTCCGTGAGATGCTGTATCCGCCGGAGCATCCTTACTACTACGGGATACGCGGTACACTCGCCACCGTGCCGGAGATTGACGCCGAGCAAATGCGGGCGTTCCATGCCAGGCATTATGGCCCGCGCGGGATGTTGTTTGTCATTACAGGCGCAGTCAACCCGGAACAAGCGATCCTGACAGTGAGCGAGCACTTCGCGGATTGGCAAAATCTTCAACAACCAAATGTGCCTGTCTTGCCCCCCGCACCCCTTACCATGCAGGAAGAACGACGTTCTACCCCTGTGCCCGGTAAAAATCAGGCCAATATCCTGATGGGTGTTGTCGGCCCATCCCGCTATGCGCCGGATTATCTGCCCGCGTCTTTGGGTAACAGTGCGTTAGGCGTCTTTGGGATGATGGGCAGAATCGGTGCAAGCGTGCGTGAGCGTGAAGGCCTGGCTTATCATGCGGGGAGCCGTGTGAATGGTGGGCTAGGGCCGGGCGCATGGCGTGTGAGTGCTGGGGTAGACCCGAAAAATGTGGAGCGTGCTATCATGCTTTGCCGCGATGAACTCCGCCGTTTTGTGCAGGACGGCCTCACCGCCGAAGAACTGGCGGATAACCAATCTTATTTTGTGGGCAATCTGCCGCTTCAGTTGGAAGGCAACGATGGTATCGCGTCGATGCTCCATGCCATCGAAAGCTACGGGCTAGGGCTAGACTATCTGCGTAACTATCGCACATTGATCCAAGCGATTACTGCCGAAGATGTGCTACAGGCGGCACGGCACTACATCAACCCGGACGCGCTCAAAATCTCTATTGCCGGTATCATAGGATAGCCTGCACCCGCGCCCAAAATCCCAACTGCTCTGACAAACCAAATGGTTGACAAAAACGTACAAATGTTCTAAAATTGTCTGTGTCAGGGAAGTGGGGGCACAGGCTAAAATGAAGACTAATGATAGCAAGATTTTTCTATTCAACTGCCTTATCTGGTGTGAAGACATCGCGCTGACACGCCTACAATACCTTAAAGAAGGTTACACCGAAATCTGCACCATTAACTCCGCTAAAATTGGCATCTTCGTCTGCGAAAAAGACAGCACACAAAAAATCTTCGTGCGTGCCGGGAGCCAATTACCAATCTTTCATTTAAATTCAGCGTAATCATTGTAGAATTTTTAAGGCGTATACAGTCCGCTTGAGGTGTTTTTGCAACTCAAAAATACCTAAGACCACTTTTGACCCTTTGAAGACCTTTACAGCCTTTAAAGGGTGTGTTATGCTGTGTTACGTCGCTTAAGTTACCGATGGAGGGTGAAAGCGTTGGCGCTATCAGCAACACAGAAGTTCTATAATTTTGACCTAAAAGACGCGCAATCAAAACAGCGCATCTTGGGGTTGCTCCGCATGATGCGGGGGTATGGCTGGCACTACACCGGCGCGATTGTCGCGTTGGCCGTTGCCAGCATCACACGCACAGTCAGCTTATTGCTCATTGGCTGGTTAGTGGATGATTTGCTTTCCCCCCAGCAGACGGTGATACAAGTGACCAACAGCTTAGGCCAGGTTGTGCCGCAAACAGTGGACACACTCCGCCCGGATTTACCGACTTTACTTCCTTTGGCGGCGCTGGCATTTTTGGGGCTAGCGTTGTTTCAAGGGGTGTTTAGTTATATGAGTGGCCGCCTGGCCGCTTATACAGCAGAGAAAATCGCGTATCGCACGCGCAACTATTTGTTCGACCACATTCAGCGTTTATCCTTTAGCTACCATGACCGGATGCAGACGGGTGAACTATTGCAACGCGCTACATCGGACGTAGACGCCATCCGCCGCTTTTATGTAGAGCAGGGCGTTGGCATCGGGCGGATTGTCGTTATGTTTGTGGTGAACTTTATCGCCATTGCATCTATTTATCCTATGCTGGGTTTGCTCTCGGTTGTGGTTGCGCCGTTTTTGGCGGTACTGTCGTTTTATATGTTTGGTTTTGTAGCGCGTAAGTATGAAGAACTGCAAAACCAGGAGGCCAAGCTATCCTCTACCTTACAGGAGCATCTATCCGGTGTGCGGGTTGTGCGTGCTTTCGCACGTCAGGAATACGAAACCAACCGCTTTGAAAAAGAGAACTGGAAGCAATTCCAGCGCGGTAAAGAACTTTTATTGCTGGATGCGGTCTATTGGCCGATGACCGACCTGCTGACCAGTATTCAGATTGTCGGTGGTGTGCTGATTGCGTGCTTCTGGGTGTTGGATGGCACAATCACTGTCGGCGGGTTCATCGCGTATGTTGGCTTAATTGGCTCGTTGATTGGCCCCTTACGGCAGGTTGGCCGCTTGGTTGTTCAGGCGGCGGAGGGGCTAGGCTCTTATAAGCGTGTGATGGAAATTGCGCTGGAAGACCGCGAAGACCTGGAGACAGCGACTACACCGGCCATGTTGGAGCAACTACGCGGCGACATCACATTCACAGATGTGAGCTTCCGCTATGATGAGAACACGCCTGTTTTACATGACCTTAGTTTTGAGGTCAAAGGGGGGCAGGTCGTTGCATTACTGGGCGCGACGGGTTCCGGCAAAACGTCACTTGTGGGCTTACTACCGCGCTTCTACGATTACACATCCGGCAGTATTACGCTGGATGGTGTGGAATTGCGCGACTATGCCAAAGGTTTCATGCGAGAGGCAATTGGTATCGTGGAGCAAGAGCCGTTTCTGTTTTCGCGCACCATCCGAGAAAACATCACCTACGGTCTTAACCGCCCGGTGACGGATGAGGAAGTTTTCGCGGCGGCGCGTGCGGCGGCCATCCATGACGTTATTCTGAGCTTTCCGGAGGGCTACCAGACGTTGGTCGGAGAACGCGGTGTTACGCTTTCCGGCGGGCAAAAGCAACGCACGGCCTTAGCACGGACACTGCTTAAAAACCCGCGCATCCTGATTTTGGACGACGCGACGAGTTCTGTTGATACCGAGACAGAAGCCAGCATCCGCGATGCATTGCTGGAACGGCACGCAGGCGTGACGACCTTTCTTATCGCGCATCGTGTGACCACACTGATGCATGCTGACTTGATTTTAGTGATGGAAGATGGGCGGATTGTGGAAAGTGGTACACATGCCGACCTGATCCAGCGTGAGGGCATCTACCGCGAGACTTACGAGATGCAATCGCGCATTGACGAAGAACTAGAAAAGGAATTAGCGAATGTCTGATGAAATTCGCTTTGAAGAAGAAGACTATAACGCGAAGGTAAGCGGCGGCACGCTGATGAGGATTCTATCCAGCATCCGCCCGCATTGGAAGTGGGCGGTTGGCTTTTTAGCCGCTATCAGTGTGGTCTCTGTTATTGAGGCATCTTTTAATCTCGTCAGTATGCGTATCATCGACGAGGCGCTGATTCCGGGTGACCGCGCGCGGTTGCTGGAACTCATCGTGATATACGGCGGTTTGCATCTGATATTTGTGGTCTGCATCTTCATATTTATCGCGTTAGCGGGCATCTTAGGCCAGCGCGTGATGTATGACTTGCGTAAAGCAATGTTTGAACACATGCAAAAGCTGTCATTCGCCTATTTTGATAAAACCCCTGTCGGTTGGTTGATGTCCCGCGTTACGTCGGACTCTGATCGGATGGCGGACTTGGTAACGTGGGGCTTGCTGGATATTACATGGGCGACGCTCAACATCTTAACGGCGTTGTTCTTCATGTCTACCATCAACTGGCAGTTGACGCTTATTGTAATGCTGATGCTCCCGGTATTGATTTATGTGGCCGTGTGGTTTAAAACGCGGATTTTGGTAGAGTTCCGTAAGTCGCGTAAGCTCAATTCTAAAATCACCGGGTCTTATAACGAAAACATCACCGGCGTTCGTATCGTCAAATCTCACCGCCGTGAGGAGACGAACCTCAGTGAGTTTAACGACCTGACAATGCCTATGTACAAATCATCATTCCGGGCGGCGTGGTTATCCGCGTTGTTCTTGCCCGTCGTGCAGATTATCAGCGCGATAGGGGTGATGGCTGTGGTGTGGTATGGGGGCTTGCAAGTGGGGGATGGCATCACTATCGGCGGTATTCAGGCGTTTGTCGCATATATTACGTTTATGATGTGGCCGATTGAAGATATGTCACGGGTTTATGCCAGTATGCAACAGTCTATCGCTTCTGCGGAGCGTGTGTTCTCTCTGCTTGATGAAGAACCAGACCTGACCGACCGCCCCGATTCGGTTGATCCTGGCACAATCATCGGCGATATTGTGTTTAAGGATGTCACCTTCTACTACGAGGAGAACAAGCCCGTATTGAAGGACTTTAACCTGACGGTCAAGCAGGGCGAGACAATCGCGCTGGTCGGCCCGACCGGGCACGGCAAAAGCACCATCGTTAACCTGATTTGCCGCTTTTACGAGCCGCGTGAGGGTACAATTACAATCAACAATCAGGATTATACAACGATGCCCATGCACGCCATACATTCACGCATCGGGATGGTACTCCAGACGCCGCATCTGTTTTCCGGCACTATTCGGGAAAACATCCGCTATGGGCGCTTAGAGGCGACAGATGACGAAGTGCTGGAAGCCGCTAAATTAGCGGGGGCACACACATTCATCGTGGAACTGGAAAAAAGCTATGATGAGGAAGTGGGCGAGGGCGGCGTATTGCTTTCCGTCGGGCAGAAGCAACTCATCAGTTTGGCGCGGGCGGTCTTATCTCAGCCGGAGCTATTCATCATGGATGAGGCGACCAGTTCGGTGGACACACTCACAGAGGCGCTCATCCAGCAAGGCATGGATACGCTTATGCATGGGCGGACGAGCTTTGTCATCGCCCACCGACTCAGCACCATCAAACGTGCTGACCGTATCATCGTCATTGAACACGGGCGCATTGCGGAGATGGGCACACATGCGGAATTATTGCGCCAACGGGGGCATTACTACGAGCTATACACGCAACAGTTCAAAGCGGAACGTGAGCGCGAGGCCCAGCTAGAGGTAGAGCGCCCAACCATCACCGCCGATGCGCCGGACATCATCCCGGCATAAATGGACGCAGGGCTGGCACATCTGCCAGCCCTTTTTTATATCTGCGGCGGTGTGACGGGTAAAAAGTCGTCAATGCTGGCGGCGGTACGCTTGCTATACAGCCAGACGATGCTTGATTGCACCTCTGCCGGGCAGATGGTCGCTAACGATAACCCCCGCAAACGCCCTACTTGCACCACATACACGCCGATGCCCCCTTGTAACAGTTGGTGAGTCGGGAACCTTGTCGGGTCGGTGGTGTGGGTGGGCTGGCTTCGGCTGACCTGTAATCCCTGCATCAACACATGGCTAGCGTCATCGTGCAACATCCCCGCCGTGCCGAGCATGTTCCCCTCAGCATCCAACAAGCCGACAAAATCTGCGCGGACGTGGCTTAATAAACGGTTCAATTCTAGCTCAATCCGCCGGAAGTGACGCCGATTTAGCGTGAGCGCCGCCGCGCGTTGGGGCAGAGAGGCCGCCACAATCGGCTCTGTATGTCGACGCTGTAGCCGTCTAATCTCCATCTGACGCTCAACCTGCATCAGTAAAAAGCTCATGTTCAGGGGTTTGTATAGATAATCCACCGCGCCCAAGCGGAACAAGGCGACCGCGCTTTTGGCGGAAAGCTCCTCATCAATGATGATGACGCTGGTATTGGGGCGCAGTCGGGTGACGGCGGTTAGCAGGTCTAGGCCGCTGAGGTCGGGCAGTTGCGTTGCTGTGATGATAAGGTCAAAGTCAATCATGGTGACTTCGGCTAACGCGCTTTCAAACGTCGGCACGGCGCTCACGGTATACCCGCCTGCACCCTCTAAGGTTTCTACCAATTCTGCGCGCAGTAGGTCGCCCTTCATCACGACGAGAATATGCTCTTTGATGTGCGGATGCGTCATAGACTTTTGCTCCACCTCATGCTTGCCGATAATCACACCCCAATCATAACACACATCCTACTGCCTGATGCCCGGCGGACAAGATTACAAAATTGATAGTCTGGTGTGCGGCCTGTCATGCCCTTACGCCGCTAATCTGCGTATGTTAAAATCAATCCGCGTTCAGTTTAAGAGGATTTTCACTTGCGTCGGGTTGCTATTTTTGCTGTTTTGGTATTTTTATTATTCGGCATGTACCGCCTTAGTTTGATGTCGCGTGCATGGCATTACATTGTCCCGGCGATGGATGATGAACTCATTTATGCGACAGCCTTTGAAGGGGCACATGCTGATTGGCTACAGGATGAACGCAGTATCTTCAGCCATATCATTGAGGACGGCGTACTCCGCATCACAGCCAATGCTGACCGCATCGGCCCTTATTCGCTCCTGCGTCCTCATTTTGACCGCTTTGATTTTTCCGTGCAGACTGAGATTATTGACGGTGATTTTTCTGGTGGCAATAACAACGCCTTCGGGGTGATCTTCCGGCGTACCAATGCCCAAAATTATTACGTGTTGCTCATCAGTGGCGATGGGTATTATCGTGTTCAGCGTGTGGTGGGTAACCGCCAGCGCGATATCAGCCCATGGCACCCATCGGATGCCATCCGTCAGGGCGTTGGCGCGGTGAATAACCTGCGTGTGGCAGGCTATGCAGACCGTTTTCAGTTCTACGTGAATGACACATTACTGGCGCTGTGCATCCCGGATAACCCGGACGATAACAGTACCATCAATGGCCTGACGGGGGAGTGTATCGGCGGGGATTGGCAGACCACCCTCATCGACACACACCACGCCACCGGACAGGTGGGTGTGGTTGTGGATGCTGACCAGGCGGGGCCGCTTTCCACCGGGCTGGAAATTGTGATTGAGTTCGACAATGTGATTATCACAGGCGGGCGGGACTTAACCGTAGTGAGTGGAAGTTAGGGTATGAAAGTACATCTTAAGATGATTGGCTGTCGGCTGAATCAGGCCGAGATTGACCACATGGCGCGGCAGTTGCAAGCGCAAGGTCACGAAGTTGTCACAGATGCGACTGAAGCTGAACAGTTCATCGTCAATACATGCGCCGTCACTACGGATGCCACCCGCGCCAGCCGTAAGCTCATCCGCGACCTGCATCAGGCCAACCCCGCCGCGCAGACCACAGTCACGGGATGTTATGCACAAATCTCGCCGGATGCCGTCGCCGTTTTGCCGGGTGTGCGGCGCGTGGTGGATAACACAGGCAAAGACCAGATTGTGAGTTCGTTAACCGGCGTGGAAGTCCAGCCATTTGACGACGAACCTCTCACACGGAACGAAAGTATTCCCGGTGCGGCAGGGCGCACACGCGCTTTTGTAAAGGTGCAGGATGGGTGTGATAACGCTTGTACGTTCTGCGTAACGACGGTGGCGCGTGGCGACGGCCTAAGCCGCCCGTTAGCTGATGTACTGGACGAAGTGCGCTATCTGCACACCAGTGGCTACCAGGAAGCCGTATTAACGGGGGTACATCTGGGCAGTTACGGCCACGACTTGGGCCAGCCAGAGGGCCTTAAACAACTGGTTCATACCATCCTCACCGATACCGACATCCCGCGTTTACGCCTATCTTCACTAGAACCCTGGGACATCGCGCCCGGTTTCTTCCGTTTGTGGGATAACCCGCGCTTGTGTCGTCATTTGCATCTGCCATTACAAAGCGGCTGTGATGCGACGCTCAAGCGGATGCGGCGCAATACATCGCAAATTGGCTTCCGCCAGATTGTACAGGACGCCCGCGCCCACATCGCCGGGTTGAGCATTACGTCGGATGTGATTGTCGGCTTTCCAGGTGAGACTGACGACGAATTCGCGGTAAGCGAAGCCTTCATCCATGAGATGGACTTCGCCGGGTTACACGTCTTTCGCTATAGCAGGCGTCCTGGCACGCCCGCCGCCCGGATGCGCGGCCATGTACACAAAGACGCCCAAAAAGCGCGTAGTTCCGCGCTGATTGCCCACGCCACCACGCAGGCCGAACGCTTCGCTACCGCGCATATTGGGCAGGATGTCCGCGTATTATGGGAGCAAGTGGCAGGCGCGACGGCAGACGGTTTCATCAATGTCGGTTATACTGATAACTATGTACGTGTTCGCGGCATTCATCCCCGACCATTGACCAATCTCATCACATCCGCGCAGGGGATAGCCTACGACACGTCTAACGGCCAGCTTATCACACAGATTTCCATACAGGAGTAACCATGCAAGACCCACGTCCGGCACTGCAAGCCGCCTTAAAAGATGCCCTGAAGAATAAAGACAATCATCGGCGTGATGTCATCCGTAATCTGAACAGCGCCTTCAAACAAGTGGAAGTAGACGAACGCCGCGAACTTACGGCAGAAGACGCGCTAGCCATCGTTCACAAAGAAGCGAAACGCCGCCGCGAGAGCATCGAAGAATACGGTAAGGGCGGGCGCGACGACCTCGTGCAGGAAGAACAAGCCGACCTCGCCATCATTGAAGAATTTTTACCACAGCAACTCAGCGCGGAAGAAATCACCGTCATCGTGAAGGAAGTCATCGCGCAGGTTGGCGTGACCAGTAGCGCGGACATCGGTAAGGTGATGGGGCCGATTATGGCGCGGGTCAAAGGCATTGCGGATGGCAAGCTCGTCAACCAGATAGTGAAAGAGCAGTTAGGCTAAAGCACCGTGATTGCATGGGCGGCAAGTCGTATTGAGCGCTATACAGGCATCCCACAAGAGAGCGCGGCCAGGTTCCTCACCCGGTCATTTGTGGCGGCGGCGGCGGCAGGATTCGTCCTCATCGCCACCGCTATTTTAGCTTTCGAGCCGATTTTCTTCGGTCAGGCGGAAGCAGAGGGCTTGCAGGTTGGGCGCATCATCCAACAGGACGTTTACGCACCGGAAACAATCTCGTTTGTCAGCAATGTGCTGACCGAACAACGCCGTCAGCAAATTATCAACGATGTACGCCCTATCTTCGACCCGCCCGACCCCGCCGTTGCCCGCCAGCAAACCGAGCAGGCGCGGCGTATTCTGGATTTTGTCGCTAACGTCCGTGCTGATTTGTACAGCGTGGAAGAGCAAAAAATCCGCGATATTCAACAGATTACTGCGCTAAATTTAAATGAAGCCACTATCGTCCAGTTGTTTAACGTGGATGATAGCCTGTGGCAAGAGATTGATACGGAAATAATCGCCATTCTGGAGCGCGTGATGCGTGGCGAAATAAAATCTACCGATCTGGCACGCATCCGCGCTCAACTGCCCACACAAGTGAGCGTGCGTTTTAATGATATGCGTGAGATTGATGTGATTGTCTCACTCGTCAGCGACTTGTTGCGCCCCAACACTATCGAGAACATCCAGGCAACCGAGCAAGCCCAACAGGAAGCACTAGGTAGCATTAATGAAGAAATCCGTAGTTTCGAGGCCGGACAACTGATTATCACCAGTGGGACGCGCATCAGCGAAGCGGATTATGAAGTGTTAGAGCGCATCGGCTTGTTGCGTGTGGAAGAACGCCAGGCGCAAGCCATCAGCCGGGCATTAGTCGCCGCGACTATGACAATGGTTGTGATGGGCATGTACATTGCACGCTTTCGCCCATCCCTGATGTACCACGAGCCGCGCTTTTTGGCGTTGTTGGCCGCGCTATTCCTGATGATGCTGGCAGGGGCACGCTTTGGCCTTACCGGGCCTATTTATGTGTATCCCGCCGCCGCGTTGGGCTTGCTGTATGTCGCCATCATCGGCGCGGAAGTTGCTATCATTGGCATTGTCGGGCTAGCATTTTTGATGGGCATGATGGCAGGTGGCCTGCTGGAAGTCGCGGCATTCGTCGGGGTTGGCGGCATCATCGGTGTGCTGAACTTACGTCACCCGGAGCGCCTGAATAGCTTCTTCATCGCCGGTTTAATGGTCAGCCTTAGCGGTGTGGCAATTGTCATGCTGTTTAACTTCAACACACCTAATCTACCGCTTTTTGTGTTGTACGCCGCGCTCAATGGCATCCTGACTGCCGTTATCGCCATCGCCGCACTCTACCTGCTCACTTTAATGTTCAACTTGCCCACCGCGCTTAAACTCATTGAACTCAGCCAGCCTAACCAGCCCTTATTGCAACGGCTACTGCGCGAAGCACCCGGTAGCTATCAACATTCGTTACAGGTCTCTAATTTGTCGGAGCAAGCCGCGAATGCCATCGGCGCGGACGCGGAACTTACCCGCGTGGCCGCGTTGTATCATGACATCGGCAAGATGCTGAATCCAGTTTTCTTCACGGAGAATCAAACAGAAGGTAGCAATCCGCACGACACACTCAATGACCCCTACCGGAGCGCGGACATCATCATTGGTCACATCACCGGCGGGGATGATTTAGCCCGTCAATATCGCCTGCCGCAACGCATCCGCGACTTTATCCGCGAACATCACGGTACATCACAGGTTTTTGTCTTTTACCAGCAGGCTATTATCCTGGCGGGTGATGACGAGAGCGCGGTCGATATTCAGGATTTTACTTATCCCGGCCCGCGTCCCCGTAGCCGCGAAACCGCGATTATGCTATTGGCGGATGGTTGCGAGGCCGCAGTGCGTGCCCGCCAGCCCAAGAACAAGGCGGATATTGAGGAAGTTGTGCATAGTGTCATCGATGGTCGGCGCAAAGCCGGGCAACTGGATGATAGTGGCCTGACTTTTGGCGACTTGAGTAAGATTGAAGAAATTTTTGTAGATATTTTGCAGGCGATTTATCACCCGCGTATTAATTACGGCGAGGCGATTTCCCGTGTGCGCCAACAGGTGCAAAATTCCGATAGCAAACCCACCAAGCCCAACAAGCCATCGTCCACGCCTAAGCCGGAGGCTATCCTGACGGACGGAAGTGCATCCAGCAAAATCAAGCCAGATGCCACCCGACAGACGGGTGAGATGACGCCGCCCAAGATGCCGCCCGTGAAGCTCTCTACCGGGCAGATGCCCACCGTCACAATGCCTGCCGTCCGCGCCGATGCCGATGCAGACGCCGCCCCGCTTGCGGAAGTGCCGCGCCTGCGAAAGAATGATGATAAAAATGACAAAGCCGATGAAACACCAGCCACCGATGATAAGAGTGAGTCCACATGACGGATAATATCGACGTGCAAAATGAGCAGAACTTCCCGGTGGATGCCGCTAAGCTCAAACATGCCGCACACACCGCGCTGACCATGCAATTAACCACACCCGGCAGTGAGCTATCCATCGTCATCACAACGGATGAGGCCGTTCAGGAACTCAACCGTCAGTTCCGGCAGGTAGACGCGCCGACTGACGTGCTATCGTTCCCGGCGGAATTGCCCCCGATGCCGGAGGATGACCCCGATGATATGCCGCAAGCACCGTATTTAGGCGATTTAATCATCGCTTATACTTATGCGGTCGCTCAGGCAGAGCGTGAAGGCCACCCGCTTGATGATAGTTTGTGTTTGTTGGTGGTGCATGGCGTGTTGCATCTGCTGGGCTTTGACCATGATACCCCCCAGAACAAGGCGGTGATGTGGGCGCAACAGGCCGATATTTTAACCGCGCTTGGCATCTCGCCAGAACTTGTCCCCGCCCTAGAGGGGGAAGGGGACGCCCCATGAAGCCCAAAACCGATAACGGCAACAAAGTAGATAACGGCCACAAAGTGCTGGAGGCGTTAACCTCTACGGCGAAGATTGACCCTGACCAATACAGCCCGATTACCAGCAAAAATCGTGTCGCCAGCCTGGGCTATGCGTTGGCGGGCTGGCTTTATATGATTCGCCGCCAGAAGAACACGCGCATTCAGGCGGTGGCATCGCTTGGGGTGGTGGCGCTGGCGCTATGGCTAAGGCTTGATCCTATCAGTTGGGCGGTACTCATCCTGACGATTACGCTGGTATGGATGGCGGAATTTTTAAACGCCGCCGTAGAAGCCGCCATCAATTTAGCCTCTGCGGAACTGCACCCGATGGCAAAAGTCGGTAAGGATGTCGCATCGGCGGCGGTGTTGTTGTGTGCGGTGGCCTCCGTGCTGGTTGGATTAGCACTGTTGGGGCCGCCCCTGTTGGAGAAGTTAGGACAGTAAAGACCATGAGCGAAGAGTCGCGCTATAGCAAAGCCCGCGAAAGGCAACAACGCCGTAAGCAAGTCGGTCATGCGCTACCGGAGGCCGGTAACGAAGCCCGCCGCAATCGTCGCCGCCTGCAACGGCAGGTCAAGCCGATGGATAACAGCACGTTTGACTGGCGTAAAATCCCGTATATACAGCCTATCTTGATAGGGGCGGCGGGCTTGGGCTTTATGGGCTTGATTATTCTTTCGCTGGGCTTGCTTAAAAATGACCCGCAAGTTCCGTCACCTAATGCGCTGTGGCTCGGTGCGGATTGGACATATGTCATCCACCCGGACGCGGACATCAACAGCCTTGTCCGCCGCATGGACACAAACCAGATTGGTACAGTCTATGCCCGCGTGAGCGAACTCAACTATGATGGGACATGGACAGGTGACCCGCAGGGGGATAACCGCTTCAGTGATGTTCAACCCGCCGTGACCGCGTTTGTGGAGCAATTCCGGCGGTTAGCACCCAACAAGCAAATTTACGGCACGGTTTACTTTCGTGTGGATATTGGGCAGGACGACAACTACCGCCTGGATAATGAAGTTATTCAGGAAGTTGTGGCGGATTTTTCCGCGCAAGTGGTCAATGTGATGGGCTTTGATGGCGTGGTGCTGGTGGTTGAACCAGTGTGGAATGCCAATAGCGACGACTTTTTAGACCTTCTGCGGTTGGTGCGCCGGAGCATTGGCAATAACAAGCAGTTAGCGGTGGCCGTCCCGCCGGATTGGACTCCGCTTGATGCAGAAGTCCCGCAGACTGCGCTTATCGCGCCGGGCACAGTTTGGGATGATACATTCAAGCAACGGGTGGCGCTGGTTGGTGCGGATGAGATTATCGTGCAAGCCTATAACAGCTACCTCAATCAGAGCGAGGCTTACATGGAATGGGCGGCCTATCAAGTGGAACAATATGCAGGCGCAATCGGCGAGCTTGGCATCAGCACGCGCGTAATTATCGGCCTTCCGGCCTATGCTTCCCTGTTGCCCGCCCATGATGAGCGCATCGAGAACATCCCCAATGCGCTTATTGGCCTTCAGCGTGGCCTGGAACGCGCCGGAAGCTACGCCAGCGCGGTGTATGGCGTGGCTGTCTATGCGGAATGGGATATGGATGAAATCAAGTGGGAGCAATTCCGTTCCGGTTGGTTGCGGAATTAGATATTGCTCACCAGGTTGTTAGCGTGCGGATAGTGATACGCACTTTCATCAGTCAGCACGCTGAGTCTAATCACCAAACACAAATAGCAGGCCAAGCCCAAAGAAAAACACGCCTAGAGGAACGAACGGCAGGCTGATGAGCACATTTGCCAAGTGCGGATTGCCTGCAAAGTAGGCCACCCACGCACCGATGACGCCAACCAGCACTGCTGGGAAGTACAGCAAATTAGCGCAGAGCATAATCCGCCCGGCGATGATTGCCAGTACGTTGTTCGTGTGCGAAGCACCACCAACCGTCATCGTGGTGGCAATCAAAAACGCGCCTGCTCCCATCAATGACACGAGCCATACCACCGAGCCAAGCATCAATACCTCTACGCGCATGATGTGGTTATTCCTACATATAGATGACGTGGGTCTGCAAGAATTTAGCGATGGTATCGTAATAATGCCGGATGTTGTGCGGCTTGCTAAACCCGTGCCCTTCACCTTCGTAGATATGATACTCATGCGGGATGCCGCGTGCTTTGAGTGCCCGCACAATCACATCGGATTGGCTTTGTGGGACAACAGTATCCTCGCTCCCCTGAAAAATCAGCAACGGGTCAACGATGCGGTCTGCATAAAACATGGGGGATCGTTCACGGTAGAGTGCCATAGCATCCGGCAGTGTACCCAGCAAACTATCGTTATAATGTGCCTCGAACTTGTGTGTATCCTGTACCAGCATAAACTGGTTGGACACGCCATAACGGCTAATCCCGGCGGCGTAGAATCCGGGCTTATTCACCAGTGATTGCAACACTGTGTAGCCGCCGGCGCTCCCGCCCATAATCACCAAACGTTGACGGTCTACCAGCCCTTCCCGCGCCAGATGCGCCGCGCCCAATGCGGCATCTTCCACGTCATAATCTCCCCAGTTGCCGCGTAGTTCCAGCATGTAATCACGCCCATAGCCTGTGCTTCCGCGATGGTTGACATAAAGCACCCCATAACCGCGTGTCGCAAAAAATTGCGCTTCCGCCTCGTAGCGGGCGGTCTTTTGGGAAGTCGGCCCGCCATGCACAATCACAACAAGCGGGGGCAGGCCGTCCGACGTGTAGCGGCTATTGGTCGGGGCATAGTACAAGCCATATGCCCGTTTGCCTTCCTCAATCTGCCATACAACCGTCTGGACGGCGGCTAAATCGTCTGTGCCGAGTCGCTCGGTTGAAGAACGGCTGTAAATGCGCTGTGTCCCGGAGGTGTCCAGCGTGACCACACGCGGCGGCATCACATCCGATGACGCAATCACGGCCACTTGTCGGGTAGGGGAGACGCTGATTTGTTCCATATGCGTGTAATGTGTTGGGATAGTAGTGTTTGAATCATTACGGGTGTCGTAATTGTGTAGGCTGTAAAACCCGTGCGTGTTGCGTAGATAAAATAAACGCGGCCCAGACCATCCAGCCATACGTAAGCCTTGCACCCAGCCGGGCGTGCCGTGTTCGGCGTTTTCATCGGTGATTTGCTGATGCGTTCCAGCCTCTAAATCATACAGATAAATCTGTCCGAATCCGGTGGCGTCGCTGATATAGCTCAGGTAACGGCCATCAGGCGAAAATTCTGGCTGGAAAATCGCGGTTTGCGTATCGCCTGCGATGATCTTGTGTGATGCGATGCGCGGCACGTCGGCATCATAGGCTAAATCCGCCAGAATAAGCGTCGTGCCATCCCATGCCATTTGCGGATGGTTCCATGTGATATAAGCCAGTTGTGCGCCGTTCCTGCTCCACGCGGGTTGCATCACAAAATCAGCATCACGCACCAGTTGAGTCGGCCATGTTGTGCCGTGTATGTCTACAATTGCCAGACAATCGCGTACACCGTCGCTATGCACATAGACCACCCATGCGCCATCCGGCGAGATGCGCGGCGCGGCACATGCTCCGAACGCGGGTGTAATAGGCTTTGCACCGCCATGATTAAGAGGCAGACGATACAAGCGGCCTTTATCCCCTGCATACACCACCACACCATCCGCCACAGTGAACGCGCCACCGCCATAACCGACACGGCCTTTAATGGCGGTGTTGGGTTCGGTTAAGTCACGGGGGGCATCTGTGCCGGATTGCGCTATCAGGCGTTGTTTGCCCCCGCGCGATTCCAGCCAGACCAACGTTTCGCCATCCCATTGAACATCGCCGTAGCTCACGTTTTCGGCCAGCATGTCAGATGAAATCGGGCTAGGCCATGTGCCGAATAACTTACTGTGTTTTGTCATTGTTTTCACTCCGTTACTGAACTTAAACACGTTAGCTTTATTATGACACACATGCGGAATCAAAAACGCCCCAGTGGGGCGTCTTTAGTGGTGGGTGTGGTCAGGTGTTTCTTTATTAAATGGTTTTTTTAAGAAAATTTATTTTTTAGGTTCTGCACCACACCTTTAACTTGCCCATATCTTAAACAATTTCAGGCAGGAAGTCAAAAAGATTTTCCGCGTAAATGTGTCGAAATTGATGTGATTTTATTCACTATCGATAGTGTGTTTGTATACAAATGCGCCAATACAACAAGACTCCTACAAAAAGGGAGCTTAAATGCCTGACATCCAGACTTTGCCGACTTTGGGATGTCTGCAACAAAAAAGCCGGGCTGTTAAATTGAGGTTAAGCAATCCGCCCGGCTGATTAAGTTCATACACCTTGCACAAGGTTATTTTCCGCTTTATGCACTACTGCCAGCCGCAAGACGTTGCTGCATGTAACGACCTAAGTCACTGACTGGTGGGAATTCATTGGATATAATTTCAACCACTGTGCCTAAATCTGCCCATTCGTACAGCATCCGTGCCTGGTCATCGGTGGACATCACACAGCCAAACGTGACCGGACGCCCCACTGCGCCATCCCCCAGCAGGCCGCCATTGGGCAATAACACACTCCCATGAAAGCCATTTTCCAGGCCAGGCATGACCTGATAAATCCCCATGAACCAGTTCATCTCCCAACGGCCACAGGCTAGCCCCGCCGCGTTGCAAAGCATGTTACTACTGCCGTAGGCTTTTTCCGCATGACTGATAATTTGAAACACGCCGGGCGAAGTCTGCGCATCACGCACGCCGGATGAGACAATCCATTCAAACACCACTTGCCCATCCTCAAACGCCATCAGGTATTGCGCGTTAAGGTCTACCACAATCCGCTTATTCGGCACGGGGTCGTAGGGCATGACTTCATCGGGTGAGGGGATGTTCAACACATCACCAATGGAAAGGATGTTTAAATCGCGTCCACTGTTTGCACGTTCAATCAAATAAAAAGGCATTCCCGTTTTGCGCCCGATGCGGAAGGCGGTATCGCCCCCCACAACAGAGTAAGTAAATGAACTATGACGCACACGCAAATCTACATAAGTCGCGCCGGATGTGATTGCATCGCTGATTTTTTGCTCGGTTTCTTCCCGTTGTAGGTAGCGGCCTTCTACATCCTGCGTGTTTAGCGTATCGTTCAACCGTCCTAGATATGGCTCGAAGCTATCGGAGTCTAATATAAGCGCACCTGCACCGGCGCTCACCCAACTGATGAGCGTCTGAGGTTGGATAGGCCATGTGAAAAATTGGTTTGTTATCGGGTCATAGCCGCGCAGTTCAAACGTGGTATCCGCTAAAGCCTGCGCCGCCGCCAGATGAGGGACGGGGTCGTTAAAATCAGCATAAAGAGGCGTCATCAGCAGTTCAAACCTGCCGCGTTCCACAGCCGTTACAAGATTCTGCGTCAGATAATCCAGCGTGGAAGTCGTGTCCAGTCGCCGCCCAATCAAGCCGGGTATACCGACCACTTGCCCATTGACCAACTCATAACGGGCGTTGGACGGGCGGGTATTCACCTGGTCGGCGATGTTGAGCAGATACGTTTGGGCAGTGATGAAATCGATCGTCGTTATCGGCTCTACCGTCTTGCCGAAGGGTAACGCGCTTAAACCTGTGTCTTTAGCGGCCTGTGCGGTCGCTTCAGCATCCAGGCGGATGCCCAAATCGCGTGGGCGGATAAGCAGGCTATTCTCCGCGTCGATGATAAGTTCTAGTTGAATATCATTTTCCCAGGCATCAAGCAGACGGTCTGTCGCCGCCGCAATAGAGAGGTTGCCGACATCTCCGATGCCTGTTACCGTCACGCCACGCGGGATATTGCCGGAAAGTATCACACTGAGTAAATAGACCACGACGACCAGCGTAATAAGCCCCAGCGCGCCGCGCCATACCATCGGGTTGCGGCGTATATACCACCAGCCATCCGCGATGCCGCGCCGTGCGTCGTCAAAAACGCGCTCCCAATCTATATGGTTCAATCCATTACGGAGGCCGTTACGCATTCCATCCAATGAGACTTGCGGCCTGCGGCGGCGGGTTTCTGTTGAGCGCGTGGGTTGGTATGGGGTCTCTCGGGTTTCATCCTCATCGGGGGTTAAACGGACTGCATGGCGCAATTCTTCCCCATGGCGGCGCTTACGCGACTCCTGGCGCTCTCGTGCGCGTGTGGGGCGTTTGCGGTAGGTTGTGCGGTTTGCTTTATCCATCGTTTGCCAACCTCATCAAGCTATCTAACGGGCTTCTGTCATAAAATCCATGCGGGGCGGTGAGAAGACATCAATCAATAGTGTATCACGAATGGCGCGTGCGGCGTGCTGAATACCGCCGGGAATTGCATAGCTGTCTCCACCATAGCAGATGCGTGTCTCATCGCCTATTGTAATCTCAACTTCGCCATACACCACATAACCCACCTGGTCATTTTGGTGGCTGTGCAGGGGCACAACGGCCTCACGCTCCAAAAAGAACTCACACAGCATCGCTTCATCCGTTGTAGCCATTGTGCGCCGATGCACACGGTTTAACATCTCTTGTTGTGGTGCGCGCGCGGGTGTTATAAAGTAACCATCACTCATAACGTTAAGCCCTTTTTATGTCATCAAGATTAATAACAGATTATCACCACTCAGGGCGGTCTTGTCCAGTCATGCGTATTACGATTGGTTTTTGCTATAATGTGCTATGTTATATCATCCGAAACGATTTAGTTTAAGCGAGACTTGAATGACCCAATGGCCTAGAAAACCCTTCATTTATCAGATTAATACGTGGGTTTGGCTGGAAAGCCTCAGCCAACGCTTCGGGCAACCCATCACGCTTGCCAACATCCCGCACGAAATCTTTGATGAACTGGCCGGACTCAATGCGGATGCCATCTGGTTGATGGGTGTCTGGCAACGTAACCCTGCCGGGCGTGCTAGTGCGCTGAACTATAAACATGAATATAGGCCGGTTCTGCCGGATTTAACCGACGAAGACGTTATCGGCTCCGCTTATGCGATTGGTGCTTATGAAGTAGATGCCAGAATCGGCGGGCGCGATGCGTTGGCATCAGTGCGGGCGCGGTTGTCGGATCGCGGTCTGAAACTGATTTTGGACTATGTGCCGAATCATGTCGGCACAGACCACGCATGGATTAGCGAAAAGCCGCATTACTTTATACGTGGTACGCGCCAATTCCTAGAAGAAGCACCGGATTTGTTTTTTAGTACCAAAAATAACGACGGGCAGGAACTCATCATCGCACATGGCCGCGACCCGTATTTTCCCGGTTGGATTGATACCGCGCAGGTCAATGCCTTTTCGCTGGAATACCGTCAAGCCGCGCTTGATGTTCTGTGTGACATCGCCAGCCAGTGTGACGGTATCCGGTGTGATATGGCAATGTTGATGACCAATGACGTATTCAGCCGAACATGGGGGCATTACCTCAGCGAAACCGCGCCGGTTACGGAATTCTGGGAAGACATCATCCCCGCCGTTAAAACTGATTATCCAGATTGCCTGTTCATCGCGGAAGTCTACTGGGACATGGAATACCTGATGCTCCAACAGGGGTTTGACTACACCTACGACAAGCGCCTGTATGACCGCATCCAGGATGGCTTTGTGCACCTCATCCGGGAACATCTACAAGCCTCGCTCAACTATCAGGCACATCAAGTCCGCTTTATAGAGAATCACGACGAACACCGTGCCGCCTCTTCACTCGGTATCGAGCGCCAAAGGCCGGGCGCGGTATTAATTGCCACTCTGCCGGGTGCGGCTTTGCTCCATGATGGGCAGTTTGTCGGGCGGACGGTCAAAATCCCTATGCAGATTGGCCGCCAGCCCGATGAGGCGCTGAACTGGGCGCTGGAGGGCTTTTACCGCAAACTGTTAACGGAAACGCGCCATCCGGTGTATCAGCTAGGGGAATGGCGACTATTTGAAATTGAGGAATCATATCCCGGTAATTATACCAATCTGCATCTGCTGGCTTATGGTTGGGCACATGGCGACGACTTCCGCTTGATTGTGACCAATCCGACCCATCGCTGGTCGCAGGGCATCGTCCGCATGTACGGTTGGGAGGCAATACGCGGCGTGCATTGGCGTTTGGTAGATGTTCTCACCGGTGTGGACACGTACCGACACGGCGACCAGATTGCCACCGAAGGCTTGTATGTGGAACTTGAAGCGTACCAATCTCATATCTTCCGCTTCGAGAGGAATTAATACGTGACCATTCCGCGTCGTGCCGGGTGGGTGCGCTGGCTCATTATCGTGTGGGGGGTGCTCATCTTCATCTGGCTAGGGCAGGAGGACAACCATGTATGGCCTGTGGCTCTGCTTGGTGCGGGCGCGGTGATGATTTTTGCATTGGCTTGGGTGCAGGGGCGGTATGGTGGCCGCAGTATCTCGCCTGTGGGCGTGCCCCTGTGGGGGGCGTCATTCGGCGCGGGCGTTGGCTTGGGCGGCGCAGTCATGACCGCGTTTTTGATGTTATTTAAAAACGTGCGCCACGCACATATCATGCCGGATTATCCGAATGCGCTTATGGGCGCGATGCTCGCCTTATCCCCTGCGTGGATGCTGGCCGGGATGTGCTTCGGCGTTGGCGCGGGAATAATTCTCATCGTCTGGCAAGGCAAATAAGGAGGAAAAATTGAGCAACACGCGCATCTACTTTGTACGACACGGCGAAACAGATTGGAATGTGCAGAAGCGTTTTCAAGGCCAAGTGGATACTGACCTGAACGATAACGGACGCCAGCAGGCGCACGCTATCGCGCAACGGTTAGCTGGGCTTGATGAAGACTTCCGCGCTTTGTATAGCAGTCCACAAAAACGCGCCATCCAGACCGCCGCCAGCATCGCCGCCACACTCGGCTTAGCCGCCCAAACAGATGATAACCTTAAGGAAATCAACTGCGGTGCATGGGAAGGGCTAGACTCTGATGGGATTGAAGAAGCATTTCCCGGCCAGTTGGCGGTGTGGCGGGCAAATGTGGACACGTACCGGATGCCGGGTGGTGAATCCGTGCGTGATGTGCAGGTGCGTGGCGCGATGTTTTATCAACGTGTGCTCCAAGAGCATCGTGGCGAAGCGTTGATTGTGGTCGGGCATGGGGCTTCTATCCTTGCAATGGTAGCACACACCCAATCGTGGGATTTAACAACAGCATGGAATGACCCCACAAAGCGCATCCACAATACCGGCGTGATTGTCGTCAACATCAATGGGAATGTTGCGCCTGTGATCACGGGCTATAACTGGTAAAAAATAACAGGAGAGCGTTTTGCTCCCCTGTCTGGTAAAAATTTGTTTTATTCAAACTGGTTTAGCCGAGATAATCCCGGAGCGTGTGCGCCAAACGTGGATGCCGCAGACGGCGCAACGCTTCTTTCTCTAACTGCCGAATCCGCTCCCGACTCAGGCCGAATTTGTTGGCGATCTCCTCTAATGTATGGGGTTCGCCGCCGCCCAGCCCAAAGCGTAATCTTAAAATGTGGCTCTGGCGGGGGGTAAGTTCTGTTAAAATTTCTTCGATTGTTTCTTCAAGCAAATGTTGTGTTGCGGAATCTACGGGGCTGGGGGAGTCCTGGTCTTCGATAAAATCGCCGAATTCGCTGTCGCCGTCTTCACCGACCGGACGCTCTAGCGCGATAGCGTGTTGGCTGGCATCCATCATGCTTCGCACAACATCTGCGGCCAAGTCCATTTCATCCGCGATTTCTTCCGGCGTTGCCCGCCGCCCTAAGTTCTGCTCTAAGGATTGCGCGATGCGGTACATCTGGCGGATGCGCTCCGTCATATGTAGCGGAATGCGAATCGTACGGGTTTTTTGCGCTAATGCACGGGTAATTGCCTGGCGAATCCACCATGTGGCGTAGGTGCTAAAACGGTTGCCACGTTTGTAATCATATTTATCCACCGCCCGCATCAGGCCGACGTTGCCCTCCTGGATTAAATCTGGAAAAGGCAGACCTTGCCCCATATAACGCTTAGCGATGCTAACAACAAGGCGCGTGTTGGCACGGCCTAAATGTTCGCGGGCGCGTTGGCCGTCCTGGTCTAGGCGGCGGAGCATCTGTAGCCAGTTGTCGCCGTCTTCGGCGTTGCGTTTGGTACTAGGGCGATTTAAGCGGAGGTTGGCTTGTCTACCGAGTTCAATCCGTTTTGCGAGGTCAATTTCTTCATTAGCAGTGAGCAGGGGTTCTTGTGCCATCTGGCGAAAGTACAAGCCGACGGGGTCATCGGCGGAAACGGCGGCGATGTCGCCAATATTGGGGTCGCGGAGTATTTCTTCCGGCTCAAAATCCCCTTCGGCGTCTTCCCCAACTTCTAACTGGAGCGCGTCGCCATCTTGCCGTAGTTCAATGCCGATTTCATCTAGCTCGTAGAGGACGCTTTCAAACGTTTGCGGGTCTTCGCCTTCCTCCTCTAGCAGTTCCAACACGTCATCGAGGGTGATGTAGCCGCGTTGATCGGCCCGGTTTATGAGTTCTTGAATCACGGATGTCCCTCTGCAATCTTAGCAATAACCGAACAATAGTTGCTTCCCGGCATTCGCCGGACGGTGTACTTGTCTCCGTGTAACCTGGCCCCCATAGCTTCAGTCTACACCGAAACAAAATAATATGCTTGCGCTGTCGTCGCACCTCCCCAACTTAGGTGTTTTGTGGTGTTTTGTCCGTTGGAACGTCCAAAAACCGGCGACATGTTATTGAGTCGTTATGACAATTGCAGACAAAATCTGAACAAAAGTAGTTTAACATAAATTTAATTTTATCTTATCTTAGTAACCTATGAGTGAGCGATGTCTGTTACATTAAGCTAGCCTAATGCTACATGAGAACCCCACCTTGTAGGAATTGTGCAATGTATACCAAAATTGTTAGGGTGGCTATCGTGACTGGTATAGTTGCCGTCACGGTGTCAAATCTGCATCGGAAATAACAAGATTAGAGAACACCACATCCAGCAAGCGGCCATTCTGCGCGGCGGCGGCAAAACCCACACGTCCCTGTGTAAAGGTTGAATCGCGGGTTTGCGCCACCCGCACACCATTAACCCACAGCGCCAGATAGTCCCCGATGCATACTGCCCTTAACTGATTAAACCCCTGCCGATTGATTCGGCTACTGCGTTCCCATGCGATGATTGGCTCTAAATCGCCCTGCCGTCCACGCCGGATGCTATACGCTCCATCACCACTGATGAGAAAATAATACCCATTGGCGCTGTTACTATCCGCCGAAGCCCGGCAGACCACCCCGTAAGCGTTGACTGCATCATCAGAAAGTTGTGTGACGCGCACATCCACGACCACATCCTCATAAACATCCATCAGGCCGTAGCCGCGCACATAGCTATTCACATCCGTGCGGATGCGATAGCCGCCGTTTTCCACACCGACGGACACATTTCCTTGCTGGCGATTTTCCCATGCAAACGGGTTAGCGAAGCCATCCGCTTGTAGTA
>DAIMZF010000028.1:28393-32520 GCA_036734085.1 Aggregatilineales bacterium | reverse complement strand
CGCAATACAGATGAACTGGGAAAAGCATTAGCGGAGGCGGGGCATCTGGTAGTGGGGTATGGAATACCGACCCTTGCAGGAGATTTAACTCCACCAACAAAATCCAGCGATGGGTGAACGGCGGTTGAATGGTCTTAACCCGACCTGATACAATTTCCAGCATGAGATATCAACACACCCTATGGATTTTATGCGTACTTGTGCTATCTCTTGTTGGCTGTGCTGATGGCGAACAAGAGGTCATTTACGTTGTTATTACGGATACACCACCTGTCGCGCCTGCGGTCGCCCAACAGCCTAGCGTAGAAAACACCGCGACGCCGAATTTACCGCCGACGCTGACTCCCCCGCCTGCCGCGCCCACACCAGATATTCCGCCGGAAATATCGCTACAGATTGCAGATCGCTTCTTGCGTGATGGCCGCTTCGAGAATGCGGTATACACATATCAAATCATCCTGGATCAAGGCGGCGTTGTTTCCGCAGAGGTACGGGCGGCGGCGGCCTACAACATGGGGCAAGCCGCCCTTCGTGAAGGCTTGTTTGATGATGCCGTAGAAGCCCTGACGACCTTAATAACCCAATTTCCGGAAGATTACCGCGTGCCGTTGGGTTACTTCCTACGCGGAGATGCGTATTCCGGGCTGAATCTTTGGGCGCAAGCCATCGCAGATTATGAACAGTATCTGATTCTGCGACCGGGCGTTATTGATAGCTATGCTTACGAACGGATCGCGGATGCTCAGGTGAATTTAAATCAATTCGCTACCGCGCTAGACAATTACAACCGAGCCACCCAAGCCACCCGTAGCCGTGTACCACAGGCCGCTTTGATGGAAAAAGTCGCCCAATTACACCTGTTAAATAATGATATTGAGAGCGCGGTCGCACAATATGATGGCATTCTGGCATTCGCACAGACCTACACTTACCGCGCTTCAATTGACCTGCTAGCCGCACAAACATTGTTGAACTCCGGCGATGTACCCCGTGGCCTGCTCCGTATGGAGCGTGTTTTTAATGATTATGAAGGTACGCCCGCCGCTTATGAAGCCATGTTGACGTTGATTGAAAACGGCATCCGCCTGGATAGCTACCAGCAAGGCCGGACGTTCTTTACGGCAGAGCGTTATACAGAGGCCATCGACGCTTTTAATCAATTTACGACAGAAGTCGCACTGACGGAAATTCCGCCGCGCCTGTATTTGCAATTGGGGCAAGCCTACCGTGCGGCAGGCAACTTCGACGCGGCGCGGGTGGCCTTCCGCACGATTACCGAGCAATTCCCCAATGATGTCCTGTTTGGTGATGCGCTGTTGGAGCAAGGCCGTACATTCTTCCTGGAAGGCGACATCCCGCGTGCAATCGAGCGTTATCTGTTCGTCGCGGAAACATACGGTTATCTAGCAGAAACAGCGGCAGAAGCGTTCTGGCGGGCGGGTTATCTGCACGGGACGAATGATAATCCGTCCGAATCACGCGCGATATTCCTACGTCTGGCGGAAATCTACCCCGACAGTGAACAGGCACGTAGTGGCCTGAGTATTGCCGCCTCTGCCGCCATTGCGGAAGGACAATCTGCCGTCGCGGAAACCTTGTACAGCCGCCTAGCCACCATTGCCACAGGCACTCAGCAAGCGGATGCTTACCTCAACTTGGGGCAATTACTCCGCGCACGGGGCGATGCACAAGGGGCGGAAACAGCCTTCAACCAAGCTGTCGCCGCCGCGCCAGATTCTTATTACAGCGCCCGCGCCCAGGACATCCGCGATGGACGTACCCCATTTACCTCACCCACCCAGTATGTGTGGACGTTTGACGACGCCGCACAAGTGGCAGAGGCGGAAAACTGGATTAGAGAACGCTTCGGCGTGGTGCAGGAAGGCCCCTTGTGGCCGCTTTCCCCTGAGCTAGAACAGGAGCCGCGCATCATACGCGGACGAGAATTATGGGCAGTGGGAGCATTTGATGAAGCCCGTATTGAATTCAGTGATGTCATCAGCGATTACGCGCAGGACGGTTTAGCCTCTTACCAATTAGCGATTTACACACGCATCATCGGCGCATATCGTCCGTCAATTACGGCGGCGGCTAACCTCATTATTCTATCCAGGACGCCAACCCTGCAAGCACCAGCCTACCTTGCTCGGCTACGCTACCCCGCTTATTATGGGGAAGAAATCCGGCGCATCACGGCGGAATACAACGTTGACCCACTTTTGTTGATGTCGCTCATCCGCCACGAGAGCCTGTTTGATACCTACGCCACAGCCGCCGCCAGCGAAAAAGGTCTCACACAAGTTATTCCCGGCACAGCGGACTACATCGCCAGCCAATTAAACTGGCCGAACTACGAACACCGCGATTTATTCCGTCCTTACGCCGGTATTGAATTTGGCACATTCTATCTTGCGGAACAACTGAATCGGTTTGATGGCAATGTGTATGCGGCGTTAGCAGGGTATAATGCAGGGCCGGGGCGGGCGATTGACTGGTTAAGCCTTTCCGGTGGCGATCCTGACCGCTTTATGGCGACAATCACGATCAGTTCCACACAATTATATGTTCAGCTTATTTATAATAATTATGCGATGTATCGGCAATTATACGGGGTTGATACATAAGCCAACCACACAACGGGAGAACCCATGCACAGCATTGGCGACATCACCATCCACTTAATTAATGACGGCATCACACAGGCAGACGCCGGCGGGCCATTTGGCCTTGTGCCGCGTGCGTTGTACAGCCGTTACTTTATGCCGGATGAACAATTTATGATTCCGATGACCCTGCATTGTTTACTGGTACAAGTAGATAGCAGGAACATCCTGATTGATACGGGACTGGGCGACAAACTATCAGCAAAAGCGTTGTCGAATTGGGGGCTTACACGGCCACAAGGGAGCTTACTCGATGGCCTAGCACGGCTGAACCTGCACCCGGAAGACATTGATATTGTGATTAATACCCACCTGCACGCGGATCATTGTTCCGGCAACACCCAGATTGACGAGTCTGGGCAGGTTGTCCCCACCTTCCCTAATGCGGAATATGTCGCGCAACGGCGCGAATTCACAGACGCCATCAACCCCAATGAGCGCACCGCCGGGACGTATGATGACATCAACTGGAACGCCCTTGTGGAGCGCGGCCAATTGCATTTATTGGATGGGGATAAGGAGATTGTTCCGGGTGTGCGGGGGGTCATCACACCCGGTCATACACCGGGACATATGAGTGTTATCATCGAAAGCGCGGGACAGTCCGCGCTTTTTGCGTGTGATATGGCATCGTTCGCCGTGCATTTTGAGCGCCTGGCATGGATGACCGCCTATGATGTTGAACCACTCGTCACGTTAGAGACCAAACGTAAATGGCAAGTATGGGCCAGCCAGAATAACGCGCTGGTTGTCTTCCCGCACGACAGCAAGCGTCCTGCCGGGCAACTCGTACAAGACGAAGACGGGCACTATAGGCTCTCTGCTGTGCCCTTTGCGTATGTTTAAGCCCTATTGATTCAGGGCTTGCCATTCTGCAATCACCTGCTGGATGAAAAGCCGTGCGTCGTTGTCGGTGATGTCGCTCACGGCTTCGTAGTATTCATTATCGACTTGAATACGCACGCCGCCGTCTGGGGCTGGCTGGACGTGTAATTGGCGATGTGCAAACTCCGGAGTTTGCCGTATCTTGTGCTGTAGATAGGCTTCAATGGCCGCCGCAATATTTAGCTCCGGCACTTCCCCAACCTCGTAAATCCCCTTGTTTGTTGCCTGCATATTGTCCTCTAGCTTAAAGCTGGGCAACTTGCCGGGCACATTGGCATCCGGTGTATAAGCAGGCACGCTGGGCAGTTCTTCCGGCGGAGGGGGGTTATCGTCGGGTTGGTTAACCACATTGTTCAACTCGCGCATGAGGTCTACAAATTGTGCTTTCGCCACAGAATCATCCGTCAGTGTGCGATAGGCAGTGCCGTTCAGATGAACCATCAGGCGGCCATCACGCGGGTCACGCAAAACAGCGATAACTTCCTGCGCCCGCACGACAAGGCCGGTGTTCAACTGTACGCGCATCATACGCTGAGGGTCACGCGCTGGCGGCACAGCATCGACTCCGGGTGCGGCAGG
>DAIMZF010000028.1:0-28293 GCA_036734085.1 Aggregatilineales bacterium | reverse complement strand
GGCAGGAGGATTAGCGGGCAGTTCCTGACCGATAAGCATATCCAGGTCGGGCAAATCGTCGTCATCCGGCACAACAGACATAGGGCGCGAAACAGGGCTGGCAGAAACAGCGATGGGTGACGCTTGTATGGTCTTCTTTTGGCGGCGGCTCTTGCGTAGAGGCTTAAAATAAGCAAACCATGTAAACGCAAAAAACAGCAGAATGCTGGAACCGCACACGAAAAAAATCAGGGATACAGGTAACTGATTTAAAAAGTCTGTGACAATGTCTTCATTGGGGTTACGGCCAATCTGCGCGATGAGGTTGTGCATAAACGCCCTTTCCGGCTCAGTCGGTTAAACGTTGGCATTGGGGGCAGAAGTGCGTCCCGCGTTGTGCCACGCGAATTTTATGGATGAATGTTCCACACGCAGTACAAGGTTGGGCTGTGCGCCCATAGACATAAAAGTGGTCTTGCGAACTGCCTTTTGTGCCATCCGGCTTGCGATACCAGCTAATACTCGCGCCTTCATGCTGGATGCCCGCATCCAGTGCGGCACGTATCGCCTCGTGCAGGGCGGCGACTTCCGGTAAATACAGTGTATTCGCTCCACGCAGAGGATGAATCCGCGCCCGGAAAAGTGCCTCATCCGCGTAAATGTTGCCCACACCGGCAATAAACGACTGGTCGAGCAACAGCGCCTTGATATTCTTCTGGCGTCCTTTTAACCGTTCCTGAAAAACATCCAGCGTAAAGTCATCCTCTAATGGCTCCGGCCCGATGTTGTCGTTAATCTCGGCAAAATCCGCGACGAGATACACACGGCCAAACTTGCGCGAGTCGGAAAAGCGAAGTTGTTGACCGTTATCTAAATCCACACGAAAATGCACCCATTTATCCGCAGACTCTATGCTGTCAGCGTTTACAACATAAAGTCTTCCGGTCATCTTCAGGTGGATGACCAGCAAATCGTGGTCTAGCTCGCACACGATGTACTTAGCACGACGACGCACGGCGCGGAAGCCCTGCCCTTGCAGGCGCGCCGCGAAGGATTGCGGACTAGGTTGATGGATTGTCGGCGACCAATCGTACCACATGGCAGTCACACGCCGCCCCACTAAAGCCGGGCGGATGCTCCGCACGACGGTTTCTACTTCTGGTAATTCTGGCATATTTATATTCTAGCGGATTTACCACAATTTATGTATTCGTTTTTTGTGATATACGGCTTCACTTTAGTAATTATGCGGATAAAGCGGTGACTTGCCAACAACCGCCCCACTCGATACAATAAGGTCACTTGTGAAGAGAGCGCCGTACACCAAAGCGGACGCCGAAGGGGCAAGCGATTTGTCAAAGCTGGGGCAAGCGCGAAACTCTCAGGCGAAAGGATTCATAAGTGTGGAGTTTCTGGAGTGTTTTACTAAGCCACGACAGAGCGAACAGCCTTTTTATGTCTGTTCGCTTTTTTGTTTTTGGAAACTTGATAACAACAGTCAGGAGAAAACAGCATGGCAGATTTAAAATTTCCTCAAGGCTTATTTTATGCTGAGTCCGACGAATGGGTACGCATCGAAGACGACACAGCCACAATCGGTATTTCCGACTATGCCCAAGATGCGCTGAACGACATCGTTTATGTTGAATTACCCGCCGTTGGCGATACATTCGACGCAAGCGATAGCTTCGGCTCGGTGGAATCCGTGAAGGCGGCCAGTGACCTTTACGCCCATATCGGCGGTGAGGTTGTTGAGGTCAACACGGCGCTGGAAGACGAGCCGGAAATCATCAACAGTGACCCCTATGGCAAAGGCTGGATTATCAAGTTAAAGCTCAGTGGGGCGGCAGATACCAGTGGGTTGATGGATGCCGATGCTTACAAGGCTTATTGCGAAGACCGTTAATTTTAGTGTTATTGAGAGTGAGTTTGCAGAGCATATGAGTTACATCCCCCATACAGAAGTCGAGCGCCAGCAAATGTTGGCCGCCATCGGCGTGACAACAATTGAAGATTTATTCGAGGCTGTGCCCGCCAGCCACCGCTTCCCGGCGCTGGACATCCCTGCGCCGATGAGTGAAATGGACGTTATGGCCGAAATGCAATCCCTTGCAGAAGCCAACGAACACGCCGGAGATTTTGCGCTGTTTCGGGGTGCAGGGGCATACCACCACTTTATCCCTTCTGTGGTGAATCACATCTTGTTACGCGGCGAATATTACACCGCCTACACGCCCTATCAACCGGAGATGAGCCAGGGCACACTTCAGGCGACGTATGAATATCAAAGCATGATGTGTGCGCTCACGGGTATGGACGCGGCCAACGCCAGCCATTACGACGGTGCGACCAGCCTGGCGGAAGCCGTCACTGTCGCGCTGGAGGCTACCCGCCACAAGCGCAAGAAGATTATCCTCAGCCATGCCATTAACCCCCAATACCGCGAAGTCGTCCGCACCTATCATCAAGGCGGTGACCTGAAGTTTGTGGGCGACAAAGGCCAAGCCGACATTGCCGATTTAATTGATATGCTGGATGACAATACCGCGATGCTGGCAGTCAGTTATCCCAATTTCTTCGGCCAGATTGATGACTTTAGCACCTTAGCACAAAAAGTCCACGAAGCAGGCGCAATTTTAACCGTCGTCGTCAATAACCCTATCGCGCTTGGTTTATTCAAGAGTCCTGGTCAACTCGGCGCGGATATCGTGGTGGGCGAAGGCCAGCCTTTAGGCGTGCCTGTCGGGTTCGGCGGGCCGTATCTGGGCTTTTTCGCCATCCGGGAGCAGTACGTCCGCAAGATTGCCGGGCGCATTGTGGGCGAAACGACGGACATCGACGGCAAACGCGCCTACGTGATGACTTTGCGCCCACGCGAACAAGACATCCGCCGGGAGAAAGCAACCAGTAACATCTGCACCAATCAGGGTTTGATGGCGATTGCGGCGGCGGTGTATCTATCGCTGATGGGTAAAAATGGTCTGCGTAAAGTGGCGGAATTGAATTACCACAAGGCGCATTATGCCGCCAACGAGATTGACAAACTCAACGGCTTTATCGTCAATTTTGACAAGCCTTTCTTTAATGAGTTTGTGGTGAAGTCACGTCTGCCAGTCGCGGAGGTCAACGCGGCGTTGATTGAGGAAGGCATCATCGGCGGTTATGATTTAGGCGCGGACTACCCGCATCTTAAAGACCACATGCTGATGTGCGTCACAGAGACCAACACCCGCGCCGAGATTGACGCGCTCGTAAACATTCTGCGAGAGGTAAAATAACCATGACCATGACCGATTACGCACAACCCGCCACCACGCACGACTTTGAAGGGTTAGAGCCGCTTATTTATGAACTGAGCGCGCCGGGTAGAATTGGCGTTAACCTGCCAGAGCCGGATGTGCCGCTTAGTGAATTGCCGCAGGATTTAATCCGCGATGAGCTAGCCTTGCCGGAAGTCAGCGAAAACCAGGTGGTTCGGCACTTCGTCCGCATGAGCCAGTTTAATCACTCTATTGATACCGGATTTTACCCGCTTGGTAGTTGTACGATGAAGTACAACCCTAAACTCAATGAAGATGCCGCCCGGCTACCGGGCTTTGCCCACTTGCATCCCCTCACGGACGCAGAAGGCGCACAGGGCGCCCTGGCGTTGATGTACCAATTGCAGGATTGGCTGGCAGAGGTTAGCGGCTTTGCAGGCGTAAGCCTGCTCCCGGCGGCGGGCGCTCAGGGCGAATTTGCCGGAATCCTGATGATTCGCAAATATCATGTGGAACGTGGCGACACAAAGCGCAATAAAATTCTGGTGCCAAACAGCGCACACGGCACAAATCCAGCAACGGTCACGATGGCCGGAATGCAGGTCATCGAACTACCGTCGGATAGTGAAGGCAATGTTGATTTAGCCGCCCTGCGCGAAGCGTGCGATGGTGACAAAGCGCAGGAAATCGCCGGGATGATGATTACCGTCCCCAGCACACTGGGACTGTTTGACCGCAATATTTTGGAGATTATCAAGCTAGTACATGATGCGGGTGGCTTGATGTACATGGACGGCGCGAACATGAACGCGCTGATGGGGATTGTCAAGCCGGGTGAATTAGGCTTTGATGTGATGCACTATAACCTACACAAGACCTTCTCCACCCCGCACGGCGGCGGAGGCCCAGGATGTGGCGCTATCGGCGTGGCGGAGCGTCTGCTGGATTATCGACCTGGCCCGATTGCAGACATCATTGAACCCGCCAACGAAGAAAACGACGCGCCGCTTTATGGTTGGGTACAACCGCCCCACACCATCGGCAGGCTTAAAGCGTTTCATGGTAACTTCGGGATGCACGTCCGCGCTTATGCGTACATCCGCGTTTATGGGGGTACTGGCCTCAACGATGTTTCGCGCCATGCCGTACTCAATGCCAATTACATCCGCGCCAAACTGAAAGACCATTACACAATTCCGTATCCGCGCATCTGCGGCCATGAATTCGTGCTGGAAGGCCATTTTGAGGATAGCACCGTTCACGCGCTGGATATTTCCAAGCGATTGATGGACTACGGCATCCACCCACCAACAAATTACTTCCCGTTGATTGTGCCGGAAGCGTTGCTCATCGAGCCGACAGAAACCGAGACCAAACACACGCTTGACCGTTTTGTGGATGTGATGGTGAAGATTGCGGCAGAAGCCCGCGAAAACCCGGAACTTCTGCACGATGCGCCACACAATACCCCCGTCCGCCGTTTGGACGAGGTGAAAGCGGCAAAGCAACTGGTGTTATGCTGTGCGCCCGTGATGAAGGGCGAATAAGCAAGCAAAACGGGGCGTCCTCACTTGGAACGCCCCGTTTAAGATGTTGTGACTAGCAGGCATTTACTCGTCGAATAACTCGCCTACACTACGCCCTTCGTGGGCGCGTTTGATGACTTCCGCCAACATCGGCCCAACAGAAAGCACCTTCATATTCGGCAGTAGATACTTCGTGGGCTGTTGGATGGTGTTCGTCAGGATGATTTCTTTAAAGTTTAGTTCATGGAAGCGTTGCATGGTTTTTTCCGTGAAGAAGCCATGTGTAAAGGCAAGGTAGATGTCCTTAGCGCCGTTATCGCGGAGTACCTGCACGGCATTCACCACACTACCGCCTGTATTCACTTCGTCATCAACCAATAACACATTACGATCCGCAACACTGCCGATAATGGACAGGGCTTCCGGGCGCTCTGCATTATCTACACGGCGCTTTTCCACCAACGCGACGGGGACATTCAGGCGTTCGCCCCAATTGCGTGCTTGCTTGGCATAGCCTAAATCCGTAGAGACAACTGTTAAATCCGGCACTTGGCGTTCCATCATGTAATCGCTCAGTAAATAGAACGCGGTCAGCGCATCGCCGGGAATATTAAAGAAACCCTGAATTTGTCCGGCGTGCAGGTCAATGGTGATGTAACGGTCTACACCTGCCGCTTCTATCAAATTAGCGACAAGGCGCGCCGTGATGGGCACACGAGGCTGGTCTTTTTTATCGGAGCGCCCGTAGGACATATACGGCATGACGACATTAATCCGCCATGCGGAATCACGCTTGAGCGCATCTACCATAATCAGCAATTCCATAAAGTTGTCATGCACAGGGGAACTCATGGATTGCACCAGGTATACGTCCTGCCCGCGCACGCTTTCTTTTAGACGGATGAAGATATTTTCGTTAGAAAATGTGTTGCGCTCATATACGCCCGCTTTAATGCCGAGATGTTGCGCGATTTCCTGTGTGAGCGAATCCGCCGATGAACCGCAGAATAACTTGATTTCACCAAAACCCATGTTATTGTACTGCCCCTTACCAGCCGCCGGGATTGTATCCGTCGCTAGTTTTGTGCCGGGAATTATCTGTGACATATCCTTGTCTTTCATCTATCTTATGCTCGCGGTTAAATCGCTTTTTTATGATACAAGTTCAGCATATTCTGTATAGCCTGTTGTGGCGATATTTGGCGCGTTTGCACCTGCTCTACAAAATCCATCCACATCGTTTCGGAGATTTCACCCATCAATGCGCGGACGAGGGCTTCGCGCAGGCGGTCAACCAATTCCATCTTAATGCGCTGTGCTTCCAGCAAAGGGGCCATATCTGTAGATTTAACGTGCGCTTGATGCGCCTCAATCGCGGTCATTAATGCCTCAATGTCACCCGAATCAGTGGCGATAGTCTGCACAACACGCGGCAACCATAACGGGGTGTTGGCATTGCTATCATCATGCGGGGCATCCACACGTTCTAAGATGCCGTGATGGTCTACTAAGCGCAAGCGCGAGGACGGATGCCCGATTTCCAGCATAGAATTCAGTGCGCGGGTTGTGCTGGATGCACCGGGACGGTCTGACTTGTTGACCACAAGAATATCTGCAATTTCTAAAATTCCAGCCTTAATCGCCTGCACATCATCGCCTAAGCCGGGTGCTTCGACAACAAGCGTGGTATTTGCCGTCCGCACGATGTCTACTTCGCTCTGCCCCGCGCCGACAGTCTCCACAATAATGACATCAAATCCGCCTGCATCTAACACGCGGATAGAATCCCGTGTGGCGACAGAAAGCCCGCCTAAGCTACCGCGTGTTGCCATGCTACGGATGAACACACCGGCATCGCCTGAATGGTCTTTCATGCGGATTCTATCGCCCAAAATAGCGCCGCCGGAAAACGGGCTGGTTGGGTCTACGGCGATGACGCCCACTGTTTTACCCTGTTGGCGATACGCCTTCGCCATCACATTGACTAACGAGCTTTTGCCTGTGCCGGGTGCGCCCGTCACGCCGATAACCCACGCCCGCCCGGTGTGTGGATACAGCGCCGCGAGTAAGGCTTCCGCTTGTGGTTGTTGGTTCTCTACCCATGTTAGCGCCCGCGCGATGGCGCGCCGGTTGCCGTTTAGCACGCCGTTAGTTACATCGTTCATGCTGTGCTTGTTGTACCCTTCCGGTTAGCAATCTCCTGCACTCTAGCGATGATGTCTGGCGTGGTCGCACCCGGCCCGAAGATGCCTTCCACCCCCAGCGCTTTGAGCTTAGGCTTATCTTCGTCCGGGATGATGCCGCCAAGAATAATCGGGACATCGTGCAAGTCGTTGGCGTTCATCACTTCGCGGATGCGTGGAACAAGCGTCATATGTGCGCCACTAAGGATGCTCAGGCCGACAATATCCACGTCTTCCTGTAACGCCGCGCTTGTAATCATCTCCGCCGTCTGACGTAGCCCGGTATAAATAACCTCAAAGCCAGCGTCACGCAGTGCCCGTGCAATGACCTTCGCACCCCTATCATGACCATCTAAACCGGGTTTAGCGATTAAAATGCGTATTTTGGGTTTCATCACAGAATTCTCGTTTTTGTCAAAATTTTGCTTTAATTATAGCAAACCCGTCCCACTTAATACATCATCCCAACAAAGATTGATAGTGTTCATTCATGGATTGTGTTAGAATATCGTGTATTAAACCACGTTCATCATGCGGAGAAGTAACCCATGAGTGCAACTCCGACGGCTACGGAAAAACAAGCCTTCTCGTTAGACAACTTATCCGCAAAACACATCCGGCTAGGGTTATTAGTGGGTATGGTGTTGTTGGCGGCCTTAGCGATGATCGCCTACTTGTTGATGGCGTTCAATTGGCGAAGCCAGCCCTTTTTAGGCGTCACAGTCAACCATACGATGACGGTCAACGCCAGTACGCCCAATAGCGAAGCTGGCTGGGCAGGCCGCGCCGCCGGACTGCGACTGGGTGACCAGATTATCGCTATCAACGGTCAATCTATCAGCAACCATCTGAACAGAAGCACCAGCACCCGCAACTATAACGCCATCCTGCAAGGCTTACAGATTGGTGATACAGTCGATGTAACATTCACCTACGATACCGGGCGCTTTCCAGATTTACGCAGTGGCGCGGTAGATTGTGCCTTGCCAGATGCAAATGGCATATCTGCCTGCGAGGTAAGCTACCAATTAACGCGCTTGCCCGATGGTGATTTTGTCGCCTTCTTTTTTGTGCCCTATGTATCCGGCTTGATAGTTCTTTTTCTTGTGGGCGGGCTTATCGTACTTAAGCCCTATGGAGAGCATACATTCACGATTGCATGCGCGTTAATCCCGTTGTCGTTGGCGATGGGGGGTATCTTCGACGCAGGCAGTACACATAACTTTGTCTTGGTGTGGCTAGGGAGCATGGTCTTTACGGGGATAGGGCTTATCACCGTGGGCTTGGTGTTTCCGCGTCCTATCCCGATGGTGCTAAATCAGCCTATTCTGCGCTTTGCTCCGGCGGCATTGGGCGTTATTCTGCTCCTCTATATGATGACCAGCTACAGCACAGAACGCGCCGCACCACTCCCTGTCATTTATCAAGTAGCGACATTGACAGCAATCATCGGACTGGCCATCATAGCCACCATTACAGGCGTTTATCATCGCAGATTGGCGACGACACGGTTACACCGTGACCAGGCCAATATTGTTATGCTGGGCGCTTTGTTAGGCCTAGCGCCGGGAATCTTCTGGATGGCGGGGCGCTTTTTGCCGTCTGGCTCTCCCCTGCTATTGAGCATTGAAGCGAGCTTGCCATTCCTCATCACGCCTGCGCTGAGTCTCGTCTATGCGGTGTTGCAACCCAGCCGCTTTGACACCGACAAAGCCGTTAACCAGAGCATCACCTACTTCATTCTGTTCGTTGCTTTGGGCATCGGTTATGGGTTGTTGGTACTTGGTGGCACGTTGTTCGCCACAGATGCGATAGAGGCGGATAACCCGTTGCTCATCGTGCTGACAATCTTCTTTGTCTCCATCTTGTTTGTGCCTGTACGTACTAATCTACAGGAGCGTATTGATAAAATTTACTATCGGGTGCGCTACGATTACCAGAATAAACTAGAGGCATTTAACCAGAAGCTCACGTCGTTGGCCGGGCCAAACGTACTGATTAAAGAATTCCGCCAATTGCTGGATGAAACCATCAAACCCATTAATACGCTTATCTTCCTACGCAACACACAGACGGGCGATTACATCGCTTACGGCGAACCTTACCCAGAAACAGACATTACTTTTTCCGACAATAGCGGCGCAGTACGCCTACTGAATAACTCCGACGATGTAGTTTACCTGGAACCGAATAAGCCATGGCCGCCGGAACTGCACATCGACAAGGCGCGGTTGGGCATCATCCGCGTGATGATTATTGCAGGCATGGCCGGAGAAACAGCATTAAACGGGTTTGTCGCCATCGCCCCGCCCCGCTCCGGCGCGAATAGCTACCGTTATGAAGAATTACGCTTTGTACGGAGTTTGGTCGGCGTACTGTCTATCGCTATTGAACGTGCCACCGTCATTGAATCACTAGAGCGAAGCGTTAAAGAACTGGAAGTTTTGAGCCAGGTTAGTCAGGCCGTTAACTTCACCGTAGATACGGAAGACTTGCTGGAACTGATTTCCGCGCAGACGTTAAAGCTGGTCGGTTCGCCCTTCTTCTACATCGTGCTAAAAGATAACATCACGGAAAACCTGTATTATGCGTTCTTCCTGGAAGATGACGAGCGCCGCCAGGAACTTGAAAACATCAAATGGCAGACCGGGCAGGATTTATACAGTGAAATTATCCAGACCGGGCAAGCGTTACGGGTGGATAACTACTTCCAGTCTATGGAGCGTAAAGGCTATAAAATCCACCGCGAATCTACAAGTACAAGCGCATGGATGGCCGTGCCCCTCATCGCCGGGGGCTTGACATTGGGCGTGATGGCGGTGGGCGAAAAATCGCCCGAAGCACGTTATACCAATGAGCAACTCCGCACGATGAACGACATCAGCGCATTAGCGGCCTCTGCGCTGGACAAAAGCCGCTTGTTTAGTGAAGCGAACACCCGCGCTCGCCAGCTTGCCGCGCTTAACGACATCAGCCGCCAGTTAGTTGCTACCGAAGGCGACGTTGAACGACTGCTGGACGTTATCACGCTCTCGGCGGTAGACATCCTCAACGCGCAAGCGGGTTCACTGTTGCTGACGGCGGAAGACGGCTCCGGCGAACTAGAATTCCGGGTGGCAACAGGCGAAACGGGTCAAGACCTCATCGGCAAGCGATTGAGTAAAGGTTATGGCCTTGTGGGGCGTGTGGCGGAAAGTGGTCAGCCAATCATCAGCAATGACACCACGCAAGATGAGAACTGGGAAGGCGAAGTGTCGGAAGGCTTCCGTACTCAATCGATCCTGGCTGTGCCGCTCATCGCGCAAGACCGCGTTATTGGCGTGCTGGAAGTCATCAATAAGCTGGATGGGTCAATCTACGTAGAAGAAGACGTGGAACTGCTGACAACCTTCGCCGGGCAAGCGGCTATCGCGTTTGAAAACGCCCGCCTGTTCCAACAAACAGACTTGCAACTCTCCCGGCGTGTGGAAGAACTGGAAGCCTTGGAACGGATTGACCGTGAGTTAAACCGTAGTTTGGACTTGTACAGCGTGGCGGAAATCACCGTGCGCTATGCCGTTAGCAACAGCAAGGCGACGGCAGGGTTATTGGGTGTGCCGGATGAAGGCATGAATTATCTAAAAATTGTCGCCAAACTAGGCTACGAAGACGGTGACATCCCGGATGGTGCAGACGGTAACTTGTGGCCGCTTGACAGGGGTATTGTCAGCCGGGTGTTACGCACGCGCCGCCCTGACCTTCAACCCTATGTGGATATGGATCCGGACTATAAACCCAGTTTGCAAGGGTCGCTCAGCCAAATCACCGTGCCGATGATTGCCGGTAATGAAATCAGCGCCATTCTGCTCTTAGAGACAAACGAGGAACCGCGCCTGAACCTGCTTGACCAGGACTGGATTCAGCGTTTGGCGGAGCACGCCTCTATCGCTATCGAGAACGCCAAACTGTACGAAGAACTCACCCGCGCCAACGAAACAAAGAGTGAGTTCATCGGGTTTGCGGCGCATGAGCTTAAAAATCCGCTTACATCGGTGAAGGGCTATGCTTCTACACTGGGTAGCTCTATGGCCGCCGCGCTCAATGCTGACCAGATTAAGCAATTTGCCGCGATTATCCAAAACAACGCGGAACGTATGGACAGCATCATCTCCGACTTGCGCGACATCGCCCGTGACGATGCCGGCAAGCTATCCATCGATTTTGAGCCTGTGGAACTACGCCAGGTTGTGATGGACACGCTCATCAGCCTACAAAAGCAGATTGATAACAAAGGCCAAAGCGTCATCAACAATATTACGGATACTCTGCCGCCCGTACTAGGCGACCGCGTGCGCCTGACGCAAGTCATGGTTAACTTCCTCAGTAACGCGCATAAGTACAGCCCGGAGGGGTCAACCATCCGCCTTGATGCCAGAGTAGAGCCGCGCCTCATCACCCCACGCGGCAAGAACTTAGGCCGGGTTATGCAAATCAGCATCACGGACAACGGCATCGGGATGAGCGAAGGCACATTGAGCAAACTCTTTACTGAGGATTACTTCCGCAGTGACAACAAAGAAGCCCGTGACCAGGAAGGCACAGGCTTGGGTATGATCATCACTAAACGCCTGATTGAAGGCCATAACGGGGATGTATGGGTAGAAAGTGAACTCAACAAAGGCTCAACCTTCCACTTTGTCATCCCGATTGCGCCGCAAAGCCGGGTGGAGACGCAAGAGACAGAAATTCCAGAATCGGAAGCATCGGACTAACGTCATTACAAAAGAGAATCAAAAAGACCTGTGCTGTCTGTCACAGGTCTTTTTTGTTGGTTTAGTTCTTAAGGTGAGCCTGAATCTGATTAACAATTTTATCCTTCGGATGGTAGCCTGTAATCCGTACAACAGGTTCGCCACCTTTGAATAAAATCAAAGTAGGAATGCCCATAATCTGGTAGCGCTCTAATACGCTACCGTGCGCGTCAGCGTCCAGCTTGCCCACAACCATCTGACCGTCATATTCAACGGCGAGTTGCTCCACAATCGGTGCTATCATCTTACATGGGCCGCACCACGTCGCCCAAAAGTCTACCAGCACCGGCTTATCTGAACCAAGAACCTTATTTTGGAAATTCGCTTCGGTAACTTCTAGCGTATTGCCCATTTTTTGCCACTCCTTCATCGAACCTTCACTTGTCATCCGCCGGAGAGTTCGGCATGATAGTATTCTAAACAACAACACCCCTGTTTTGCTAGAGGTCTTGCTATGAACATGGACGCCGCCGCATTGCCAGAACTTACCCCCCGTCAGGAAAAGATCCTGTCTTTTATCGTGCGTTCGTACACCCACCTGCCGGAGCCAGTAAGTTCTAAACAGATTTACGAAGGATCGGATTTAAACGTTAGCTCGGCGACTATCCGCAACGAGATGGCTGTGTTGGAAGAACTGAACTATATTATCGCACCGCATACATCCGCCGGGCGCATCCCAACGGAATACGGCTATCGCTATTTTGTATCACGCTTGTTGAGCAATAGCACACTGACCGACTCCGAGAAGAAAAGCATCACGGTCAAATTTCATGCCTTGCCTATGGCGACTGAACAATGGATGCGGGCGGCGGCTAACATCCTGGCACGTACCGCCCAGACGGCGGCGCTTGTTACCGCACCCATCGCGGAAACAACGCGCTTTAAACACATTGAACTTGTCTCTGTACAAGGTCGGCTGGTATTGATGGTGCTCATCTTGCATGGCGGCATCGTCCAGCAACGAATGCTGAACTTAGCCGATCCTGTGCCGCAAGCGCGCCTGTCGGAAGCGGCCAAGCACATTAACGCCGTTTGCACGGATTTGTATGTGCATCAAATCCGCATTAAGAGCATCCAACTGGGTTTACTGGAGCGTGAAGTCGCGGAATTAGCCGCAGAAGTCATGGAGCAATCCGACATCAGCCCTTCGCGCACTATTTATCGTGATGGCCTGAGCGACATCATCAGCGCATTCCAGGATGGTGAGGGCGCACAGCAGGTTGTGCGTGTGTTTGAGGAGCGCGCCTTTTTGGATATTATCCTCAGCGAACTGGTGGATACACTTTCTGACGATGTGAAGGTGATTGTCGGCGGAGATGGCCGCTGGGAAGAATTAAGCCAACTGAGTATGGTTCTATCGCGTTATGGCATTCCCGGCCAGATGACAGGCACAATCGGCTTATTAGGGCCGACACACATCAATTATGGGCGGGCAATCAGTACCGTGCGCTATGTGTCTACCTTGATGACAGCCATGCTAACCGAGCTATACAGCACACAAGACGACAAGAATTAACGCATCAATGGTGCGTTTATACAATTCCAATAAATTTGTTTACGTAATTCTATCATCTAGCCGATAGACTGAGCATGTCACGATTGCGGGGCACATCATCTATCACCATTTGGGAGGGTAACATTCGTGGCAAGGAAAAACCGTAGAGAAAATAGCACAACCGCGCAACCGCCAGAGGACGTTCTATCGCAAGAGATAGCGGAAGAACTGCAAGCAACAGAGGATGCAAAACCCGATACGGGAGAAGCGGAAGCCGTAGCGTCAGAAGACTCACAGCCGACAAGCGCGAATCAGACCAAAGACGACAACGCACGTATCGCGGAATTAGAGGCTGAGATTGAGAAGAATCGGCAAGGCTGGCAAAGAACGTTAGCGGAATTCCAGAATTACAAGCGCCGTACAGAGCGCGACCAGAGCCAGTTGCACCAAAAGATAAAATCTGACGTGTTAGCGCATATCCTACCCATCATTGACGACTTCGAGCGCGCGATGGCGAATTTGCCCGACACACTGACGGATGAACCATGGCTCAACGGTGTGCGCTTGATACAAGGCAAATTTATCAAGCTATTGGCGGAAAATAATGTAACCGCCATCGACCCAACCGGTGAACCGTTCGACCCGAATCAGCATCAGGCGATTGCCCGTGATGAGAGTGATACGGTAGCAAGCGGACACGTTATCGAGACGCTACAAAAGGGATACAGCACAGGCGACACTATTTTACGCCCAGCACTCGTCCGTGTGGCGAATTAATCATCAATATGCAATCATATCAAACAGGAGATAAAAAGTAACATGGGACGCATTATCGGTATTGACTTAGGTACGACAAACTCGGTTGTGGCCGTGATGGAAGGTGGCGAAGCGACCATTATCCCATCGGCGGAAGGCAACCGCCTGATTCCATCGGTGGTGGCGGTCAAAGATAATAACCGCATGGTAGGCACTGTTGCCCGTAACCAGGCCGTTGTTAACCCGGAAAACACCGTCTTTTCTGTCAAGCGGTTTATGGGACGCAAGTTTAGCGATAAGCAAGTACAGGAAACCGTGAAGATTGTGCCGTATGGCGTGAGTGGTGCGGCAAACGGCGATGTGCGCGTGAAGATGGGCGGTAAAGATTACAGCCCGCCGGAAGTCTCCGCGATGATTCTGCAAAAGATTAAAGCGGATGCCGAAGCCTATCTGGGTGAAGCCGTAGACCGCGCCGTAATTACCGTCCCGGCCTACTTTAACGACGCGCAACGGAACGCCACCAAAGACGCGGGTAAAATCGCCGGGCTGGAAGTCATGCGTATCATCAACGAACCGACTGCCGCTAGCCTGGCTTACGGCATTACCGAAGACCGCAACCAGGTAATTGCTGTTTATGACCTGGGCGGTGGTACATTCGATGTGTCTATTCTCGAAGTCGGCGACGGCGTGTTTGAAGTCCGCAGTACCAGTGGGGACACTTATCTGGGTGGCGACAACTTCGATGAGCGTATCATTGATTGGCTGGCTGATGAGTTCAAGAAAGAAAACGGAATTGACCTACGCCAAGACCGCCAAGCCCTACAACGCTTGAAGGAAGCGGCAGAAAAAGCGAAGAAGGAACTTTCCAGCGTTGCCAGCACAGACGTGCAATTACCCTACATCACAGCAGATGCGGGCGGCCCCAAGCACCTGAACGTTACACTCAGCCGCGCCAAGCTGGAATCATTGGTGGGCGATTTAGTCAAGAAGACAATCGAACCCTGCAAGGCCGCCCTGAAGGACGCCGGGCTGGATAAGAGCGAAATTGATGCTGTATTGCTCGTCGGCGGTATGACGCGGATGCCTTCCATCCAGCAAGCAGTAGAAGAATTCTTCGGCAAACCACCCAGCAAAGGCGTGAACCCGGATGAAGTTGTCGCTTTAGGCGCGGCCATTCAAGCAGGCGTGTTGGCTGGTGACGTGAAGGACATCCTGTTGCTGGATGTGACCCCGCTTACGCTCGGCGTGGAAACGCTGGGCGGCGTGGCAACACCGATGATTGAGCGCAATACCACCATCCCAACCCGTAAAGCGCAGGTCTATTCTACGGCGGCGGATAACCAAACTCAGGTAGAAATCCATATCGTACAGGGTGAACGCCCGATGGCGGCAGATAACAAGTCGCTTGGCAAGTTCATTCTGGATGGCATCCCACCCGCACCGCGTGGCGTGCCGCAGGTGGAAGTGACATTCGACATCGACGCCAACGGCATCCTGAACGTCAGCGCGAAGGACAAGGCCAGCAACCGTGAACAGAAGATTACCATTACGGCCAGCAGTGGCTTAAGCGACTCTGAAATCGAGCAGATGATTAAGGACGCGGAAGCACACGCGGACGAAGACATCAAACGTAAGGAACTTATCGAAGTCACGAACCAAGCGGAAAGCGCCATCTTCTCCGCCGAGAAGTTGCTGAAGGACTTCGACGAGCGCCTGCCGGAAGACGCCAAAACGCAAACCAACGAGAACATCCAGGCAGTGCGTGAGGCCATCGAAACCCGCGACATCGACCAAATTAAACCTGCTGTTGAAAACCTGACCGCACAAATTCAGCAATTGGGCGGGCAGTTGTACCAGCAACCGGGCACAGAAGCACCGGAAGCCAGCAACAATGGCGCAGGCAAAAACACGGGTGACGCGAGCGCAGATGAAGACGTTATCGACGCGGAATACACCGACGCTTAACCCCATATAACAAACACATCCAGGGTAGGCATTCTTATGTCCTACCCTTGTCGCTTTCTGGTAGAATGTAACAGGACGAAATCATCTAGGCGAAGAACGTTATGGCGAGAGATTACTACGAGCTACTGGGCGTGCAACGCAACGCCACCAAAGACGATATTAAAAAGGCTTTTCGTGGCCTGGCACGGCGGTATCACCCCGATGTCAGCGATGCCCCCGACGCCGAAGCCCGCTTCAAAGAGATTAACGAAGCCTACGAAGTCCTATCTGATGACGAAAAACGCGCCCGTTATGACCGCTTCGGCCATGCGGGCGTCAGTGGTATGAACGGTGGCTACAACAGTAATGTAGGCTTTGCCGGATTCGAGGAAATCTTCGAGGATCTATTCAGCGCATTTGGTGGGCGCGCCCGTAGCGGCGGGCGACGTGGCCCCAACGCAGGCGCAGACCGTCGCGTCAATGTCGTGGTATCGTTTGAAGAAGCCGTATTCGGCACAGAACGCGATATTGAGTTTGACCGCTTGGAGACGTGTACCACCTGCAATGGCGATGGTGCGGCGGAAGGCTCATCACCGGTGACTTGCCCCCAATGTAGCGGCACGGGGGAAGTTCGGCAGGTACAGCAGACGTTTCTCGGCTCGATGGTGCGCGTGACGCCCTGCCCCCGTTGCGGTGGCAAAGGCACTATTGTGGAAAACCGTTGCCCTAAATGCGACGGTAGCGGACGCACACGCAAGCGCGTTAAGCTAAACGTCAAAATCCCGGCGGGCGTGCGCGAAGGGCTACAGATTCAAGTCCGTGGCGAAGGCGACATGGGCGAACTGGGTGCGCCTCCTGGCAATTTGTATGTCGCGGTGGATGTCAAAGAGCATGAGTACTTTGTCCGCCGTGAAAATGACATCCTGCTGGAGATTCCGATTAATATTGTGCAGGCGACATTGGGCGATAAAATCATCATCCCAACGGTAGATGGCGATGTCGAGTTGACAATCCCGGCAGGCACACAAAGCGGCAAAATCTTCCGGTTAAGGGGACGTGGCTTCCCGCGCTTGCGGAACGACGGATCTAACAGTGGGCGCGGCGACCAATTGGTGCATGTCCGGGTAGACATCCCGACCAAGCTCACCAACGACCAGCGCATTTTATTTGAAAAACTCGGTGAGATCATGGGCGGAGAAGTCCAGCCCCAACCCAACAGTAAGAACTTCATTGACCGTGTGCGCGATTTTTTTACGGGGGAGTAATCCCGATGGCGGATGTTATGTCCGCCATTTCTATTTTAAGTGATAGGCCATGTCGGAAAAATTTCTCTATCTGACCACTACCGGACGAGTCACAGGCCATCCGCACGTCATCGAGATTTGGTATGTGGATTACGAAAATTGTTTTTACCTGTGTTCCGGTGGCAGAGAAAAAGCGGATTGGGTGCAGAACATCCAGCATAAGCCGGATGTTCGCTTTTACATCGCGGAGCGTGACACGCCATCGGCTCCTAACCCGGCAACAGCCAATATCCCCGACCAGAACAGCGCCCTTGTTCAGCAGATAAAAACGCTTTTTAAACAAAAATACGATTGGAACGACGGCCTCATCATCGAAATTTGTCCCACAAGCGATTAAACTTATCCCCTCACAAAAAATCAACACACTAAGGAAAACACCTACATGAAATGGATTGAGATTAAGCTGAGTGTGGACGGCGAAGCGGCGGAGGCTGTCGCGGAGTTGCTTCAACGTTACGGGCATCAGGGCATTTCTATTGAGCAGGAAGGCATCATGCCGGAAGCCTATACAGAGGATGAAGTGCCCGCGCCGGATAAACTGACCGTCCGCGCTTATATCCCAGAGGGCGAAAACACCACGCAAGCCAAAGAACAGCTAGAAGCCGCCCTGCGCTATATGAATATGATGTACCCTATGCCCGCACCAGAATATAACGTGATAGACGATCAGGATTGGGCTAACGCATGGAAAGACCACTATCACCCTATCCGGCTTGGCAAGCGGATTCTCATCCGCCCGGTGTGGCATGATGTCGAGATTCAGCCCAACGATATTGAGCTTGCCCTTGACCCGGGCATGGCCTTCGGCACAGGCACACACCCTACAACACAACTCTGTTTAATCGCATTGGAAGATGTGGTTAAGCCCGGTGTGCGTGTGCTGGACTTAGGCAGTGGCTCCGGGATTTTAGCCATTGCGGCGGCCAAGTTGGGCGCATCTTATGTGCTAGGGCTAGATATTGACGAACTCGCTGTGTCATCCTCAAAAGAAAACATAGAGCGCAACAACGTGCAAGATAAAGTTTTTGTGGAGCAAGGCAGTTTAGAGAATGTCATCACCTCCGCCCGCCGTTTTGATTTGATCGTGGTCAACATCATCGCAAAAATCATCATCGAGATGTGCCAAAACGGGCTGGGGCAAACGGTGAGGCCGGGCGGGTTGGCCGTGTTTAGTGGCATTGTGGACTATCAAGTGCCAGAAGTAGAGGAAGCCCTCCGTGCCACTGGCTTAATCCCCCATAATCACCGTCAACAAGGGGATTGGATGGTGATTGAGTGCCATCGCCCGGAATAACCCGTTAATGCCCGCCCAGATACGCCTCGACCACAATCGGGTCATTCTGTAGAGATTGTGCGTCATCCGCATGGGTAATCAGGCCAGATTGCAACACATAGCCGCGATGCGCGACCCGAAGCGCCATCGCGGCGTTTTGTTCCACCAGCAGGATTGTCGTGCTGGACTCACGATTAAGGTAGGTTATCACGTCGAAGATAGCCTGCACTAAAAGCGGCGCTAACCCCATGCTCGGTTCATCCAGTAACAAAATGCGCGGGGATGCCATCATCGCCCGCCCAATGGCTAACATCTGCTGTTCCCCACCGGAGAGCGTGCCGCCGAGTTGTTTTTCGCGCTCTTTTAAACGCGGGAATCGCTCGAAGACATACTCCATATCCCGGGCGATGCCATCCGCATCATTACGCTGATACGCGCCGATTTCCAGATTTTCGCGCACCGTCAATCGGGTAAAAATCTTACGCCCTTCCGGTGATTGCACCACCCCTTTACCGGCGATTTGATGTGCCGGTGTGCGCGTAATATCTTCACCATTGAGTAACACACGCCCTTCGGAGGCGGGTGTAATGCCTGTAATGGTGTTGAGTGTGGTTGTTTTGCCTGCGCCGTTGCCGCCGATGAGCGTCACAATTTCGCCCTGCTCTACTTTAAGTGAAATACCCTTGAGCGCGTGGATTTTGCCGTAATAAGTGTGGATGTCCTGCACTTCAAGCAACGTCATAGTTAAGCCTCCGTGCTTTCGATCGTGTCTGTGATAAGGCTATCATCAACCACGCCATCAGATTTTTCGTCAACGTCAGATGTGCCCAAGTAGGCCTTAATCACTTTAGGGTCATTTTGCACATAAGCAGGCACACCTTCGGAGATTTTTACGCCGTAGTCCATCACGCTCACCTGGTCGCTTAAGCCCATCACCAGTTTCATATCATGTTCAATCAAGAAGATTGTCAAGTTTAACTCGTCACGCAGGCGGCGGATAAAGGCCGTCATTTGCTCAGTTTCATTGGGGTTCATACCGGCTGTTGGCTCATCCAACAACAGCAGACGCGGTTTAGATGCTAAAGCACGCGCAATTTCCAAACGACGCTGGAAGCCATACGCCAGGTTAGACGCCAACAAATCCCCCATGCCATTTAAGCCCACAAAATCCAGCAAATCCATCGCCTGTGCCAGTGCTTCGCGTTCTTCGCGGCGGGTGTGCGGTAAACGGAAGATTGCGCCGATGGGTGAAGAACTGAGGCGGGCGTGCATCCCGACCAGAATATTTTCCAGTACGGTCATCTCACCAAATAAGCGGATGTTCTGGTAAGTCCGGGCGACGCCACTTTGCAGAATTTTGTCAGTACGGCGTCCGGCAATAGACTGGCCTTCAAACAGGATTTCGCCTTCATCCGGCTTATAAAAGCCTGTCACACAGTTAAAAAATGTGGTCTTGCCTGCGCCGTTAGGCCCGATGAGGCTGGCAATCATGCCACGCTGAATCTTAAGCTCTACCCGGTTAACCGCCGTCAGGCCACCAAAACGCTTGACAATCGATTGGACATCTAACAAGACATCACTCATGATGTAGCCTCCTGCATCTTTCGTGCCTCTGTGCCCTTCTCCGCGAGTTCGGGCGGCTTGGGCGGGAGTAACCCCTCTGGCTTCACCAGCATCACCACTACTAACAACACACCAAAGGTCAGCAGGCGGTAGGCGTCCAGTTCGCGCAATAGTTCTGGCAGGCCGATGAGGATAAACGCACCTAAAATAACGCCCGGTATTGACCCCATGCCGCCAATAATAATCAGGCACAGCACATTGATAGATACCAACAATGTGAAGCTATTGGGGAAGATGCCCTGCACGCTCGCGCCGAACACCGCGCCCCCCAAGCCAGCAAACGCAGAACTAATCGCAAAAGCGAGTAGCTTATTGTTCATCAGGTTAATGCCCATCGCTTGTGCCACATCTTCATCCGCTTTGATGGCACGCCAGGCACGCCCGGTACGGGAATTCACCAGTTGATACACAACAAACATCGTGATAACTGTGCTAACCAAAAACAGATAGTACATGTCCGTAGAGCGGTTAAGTGTGGTAGCCCATGCCGGGTTAAGCCCGGTTAGGTTAATCACCGGGCTAGGGATGGCGGGGATACCCTGCGCCCCGCCTAGCAAGTCTCTAAAGTCATTGGAGATAATCACGCGATTGGTGATTTCCCCAAAGCCGAGCGTCACAATCGCCAGATAATCACCCCGTAGCCGCAAAACGGGAATGCCGAGCATCATCCCGGTTAAGCCACTAAAGAGAATACAAATAGGCCAGGCCTGCCAGAATGTCATAATTCCGGTGCATTGAGTGGCGACATCGGCAGGGGTCGCGGGGAGCGTACCGCCGCATGTCACAATGCTAGGGGTCGTCAGTACGCCAAGCGTATAAGCGCCGATGGCGAATGATGCCACATAACCCAAATCTAGCAATCCTGTGTAACCAACCATCACGTTAAGGCCGATGCCCATAATGGTATACAGCGCAATCTGGTTAAAGACATTGCTAATGTATAAGCCCATAAACTGCGGTGCGATGAAGAATATCAGCATCACGACCGCGATTGTGAAGCGTTGTGTATTGCGCTTTAGCGGTATAGAGGCACTCTCAAACATCACTTGGGCACGTTTGCCCAGCACGGGCACAAGCGTTAATGCCAATGCCAACACTAAAAGCACACCACCAAAGCCCACCCACACATTTCCAGCACGGCGCTGGGCATTAAGGATGCCCAAAGCAACGATGCCTGCCGCGAAATACCAGAATGCGTCGTGAAGCTGGCTTGACGAGCGCGGCAGAAGCGCCCCTAAAGCCCCTACAACGGCCATGGCGACAAAAAAACCAATGATACGTCCATCTGTGACCATCGTCAGAAATACAGGCGCTGTGCCAGAGCCGAACAAAAATCCGCCGCGTGCTAGTTCACCATTTTCCGCCAACAGGAAGACAATCAGCCCGACCAGCAGACCTAAGCCTGCCCCCACCCCCATTTTAATGAGTGGCGTTGTGTTTAAAAATGTTGTTACGGCGTAGCCCAGCGCCAAGCCGAGTAACAACGTGAGGGCATCCGGCAGAGTGATGACGCTGTTTAGCTGGCCTTGCGCTAATGAAATGGTACAGGCCAGTGCAAAACTGACAAAAGCAACCTCCTGCCAACGACGCGGCAGATGCACAAACGCACCAACAAACGCGCCCCATACAATGCAAAAGCCAAGCATCTCCAGCAAGCCACCGTAATCACCGGTACTTGGGTTTATAGGATTACCAGCAGTCAATGTGCCGTTGCTGAGGTTGCCCGTTGCCGCACGCCCGATATTCTGGAAGACAAAGCGTAAATCGTTGGATGCTTCAAAAAGCACCAACGCGGCCAAAACAAGCCCGACAATCAACGTACCAGTAATCGCATTTAACACACTTGCCCATAAGCCCTGTTCTCTTACCCGTGCGCCCATAAAATAGGCCGTGCCGCCTATCATCAGCGCAAAGGTCAAGGTGCTTAAAGTGAGTTGCCCACGAATGACATCGCGCCCAGCAAACGTGGTAAAGATACCTGTGAGCGCCAGGATTGAAAAGCCAAAGGCCGCATATAAGCTGTGCAGAACTGTATTTTTATGAATGACGCCCATGCTTAAACCTTTTTCTCCGAGAGGACTTCACCAAAAAATCCGGTCGGACGGAAAATCAAAATCAACACCAGCAAGCCAAACGAGATGACATCCCGCAATTGATTGCTAATGCCCAACAACGACGGGCCTACAGATTCCACAACACCCAGGAATAACCCGCCAAACATCGCGCCCGGCACATTGCCAATGCCGCCAATGACCGCCGCCGTAAACGCTTTAATACCCGGAAAGAAGCCCATCAACGGGCTAACCTGCCCATTACCCGGAATAATGACAAACAATACCGCGCCAGCACCCGCCAGCGCACCGCCCAGCATAAAGGTTGTCACAATCACACGGTCAACATTAATGCCCATCAATGATGCCGTGTTCTTATCTTCCGCTACTGCGCGCATCGCCTTCCCGGTTTTGGTCTTCTGAATGAATGTCCACAATGCCCACATGATGAATAATGCAGAGAAGAACACAATGAATGAAATCGGGCGTAAGCGAAGCGTAAAGCCGAGCAAATCTACCGGGTAAATGCCGCCCACGATGTCCAACCCTCTACAAACTTCCACACCGTCCACCGTAGAGCATTCTTTGTCGTTAAAGATTTGTGGCAGAACATACAGGTTCACATCCGGGAAGCGCCGCGCACTCGCGCCAAATAACCGCAGATAAAGCTGTTGTAGCGTAATGGACGCGCCGATAGCGGTAATAAGTGGTACAAGGCGGGGGGCGTTACGCAGTGGACGATACGCGATGCCCTCTAACGCGACGGCCACCATCACTGATGCAGTCATGCCAGATAGAAACGTGAGCGCCAGTGCGATAACGGTATGATCCGCTAAGAAGCCGGATTGCGCGAAAGCATACATAGTGAAAAAACCGGAATAAGCACCCGCCGTAAAGACTTCGCCATGCGCGAAGTTAATCATGAATAAAATGCCGTACACCAGCGTATAGCCCAACGCAATCAGTGAGTAAATACTGCCCTGTGCAAGACCGAAAACAAGCTGTTGTAAAAATTGACGTAGTTCATACTCGCCCGCCGCCACATTAGACACGGCGACAAAAATCAGAAATAGGATAAATACTGTACCAATAAAATGCAGTGGGCTTTGGACAAACACACCGAAACCGCCGCCTTTGCGCTGTCGTATTGCCCCTGTGCCTTCGGACATAATGCCCCCTTCAAAGTTGGTCATGGGTTGGTTCTTTTGGGCGCAGATTATAACAGAGGTGGAGTGTTAACCCCACCTCTGCTTTAGAATTTGTTATGCAATTGGTTGATGCAGGAAAATTAGGAGTCCGCTTCTTCTGTGGCGACTGGTTCCATGTCTTCCATGTCTTCCATCTCGGCGCCTAAGTTGAGGACATCATACAGCTCAAACACACCATCCACTACGAAGTAGAAGCCAACTGAAGCAGAGGAAGTTTCGCCTGTGCCATCAGCAGAAAGTACACCGGTCAAACCTTCGTAACCTGTGAACGAACGAACATAATCAGCAAGCGCGCTACGGCTAATCACGAGGTCACCGTCTGCGTTGATGAATCCAACTTCTTCAATTGCATCCAACAGGACATTATAAGCGTCGTAGCCGTTGGGGTGGTACGGCCCGGGAGGGCTTTCGTTATAAGTTTCGATGTAACGCTCAACAAAAGCGTCCAGTTCGTCACTTTCTACCGGCACGGGGGCAGACCCTACTGTGAATTCGCTGGCGGAACCCGCTTGCGCGATGTATTCCGTCCCAACGATACCATCTGCGCCCATGAAGATAACTTCTTCCAACCCTGCATCCGGGAATTGCTGGATGAGCAAGGCGGCTTCCGCCGGGAAGCCCGCGAAGTAAATCAATTCGGGGTCATCTGTGGCGAAGGATTCCAGCAGAGCGCGGAAGTCTGTATCGCCTACGCTGATAGCGTCGGAAGCGACAACTTCGCCGCCGAGTGCTTCAAATGCCGGGATGACGACTGCAACCAGGCCATCGCCGTAATCGCTACCGTCGTGCAGGGTAGCAATGCGGGTCACGCCCAGTTCTTCGTAGATGAACATAGCGGCCAACACGCCTTGCACGCCATCCGGCGGAACAACACGGTTGAAGCTGGTGTATTCACGCTCGGTCAGGCCGGGCGCAGTACAAGAGGGGCTAATCATGGTCAGGCCAGCCGAGTCGTAGATGGGCGCGGCGGCGTTACAACTGCTGGAGCACATGTGGCCGATAATTGCCACAACGCTGGAGTCGACCGAGAAGCGGTTCGCAACGGCCTGGCCGCCTTCCGCACTACACAGTTCGTCCTGAGCGTCAATCGTAAAGCTGAATTCTACACCGTCTACTGTTACAGTCGGGCGGTCTTCCTGCGCAAGTTCCACACCACGCAGAATGTCAATGCCGAAAGGCGCAGTAGCGCCGCTTAAAGAAGCCGCAAAGCCGAGAACAATGTCTTCCCCAGCCGGGACGACAACTTCATCATCCTGCGCCATGACGGGCATTGCCAACAACGCGGCAACAGCCACCAGTAACGCCACAAACGATAATTTACTAAAAATCCGCATATTTCTACCTCCCTAAAAGTGCTATGTTAAATTGGCTTAAGTTGCATTAAGCTCACACTATTTATAGCCAACAAATGAAATTTGTCAAACAGAACTCGCACAAGTCTCATCTAGCGGCGGCCCTCCAGCATATCACGGATGCGGATTTGCCCCTCCAGCGAAGGCCACGCTATCCCAATCGGGTCTAACTCTGCTTGTTCTTGCAGGTGCGCCGGTGCATTCGCCAACCATTCATACCACCCTATCGGGTTGCCTATTACGCGGCCATCCGCCAGACGCACCCATAACATCTCTGCGGTGACTTCAAAGCTGATGGGCGTGTTGGGGTTCATCGCTTCTATAGGCACTGTCGCGGAAAAATCGACAGCAGTCGGCGGTACGTGCAACACAAAGACGCCCCACCCCATCACCTGCCGCCCGTGATGGAGATAGGTCGTGCGATTTTTGTCTATCCATTGGCGCAGGGCATGTGCTTCCGGGTCGGTGCGGTTGTCCTTCAGGTATTGATGCACGCTCATCCATTGGCTGGATTCGTAACGGTCAAAGTCGTTGTGGTCGGCCAGGATCATCTCCACTAATTCCATCTCTTGTGCCTTAAAGCGGTCGAGCGTGCCGCCCAATGTAGCGAAAGTATCCGGCTCTATGTCTAAAAGCGCGGCGACCTCACTTGAAGGGGTTTGATGCCAGTAGACCTCGCCCACAATGAGTAGGCCACCACCCGGTTTAAGTGCCTTCCGCATTAAATCCAACGTGCCGGCTAAACCGCCACCAATCCATGTTGCCCCAATACACGCGACCACATCAAACTCGTGATGGGGTTCCGGGTATTCGGCGGCATCGCTGACGACAAAATTTAACTTGTCGCCCACATCCATCATGTAAGCGCGGGTTTGCGCCGCCTGGATGAAAACTTCGCTGATGTCTACCCCGACGCCACGTATGCCATAAGCCTGCGCCCACCGCGCCAGCATCTCCCCTTTACCACAGGCTAAATCCAGCACGCGGGCGCTTTTATCAAAATTAAGCATTGTGCCCAGCAAATCCAGCTTTTCCGTGCTAAACGGATTTAGGATGCGATGATTAGCCTCTGCTATCTCGTGGAATCTTAGCGACATAGTTTATTCTAGTCCTTTGATGACGTTGTTTTACTAAAATTATTCGGCTAAAAGCTCATGTACATCTCATTGTATCATTGTATGATGCGTTCAAAATATTCTAAACGCAGTAAACAAACCAGATAAACGCAGGCGTCGAACGTTATGGCATATCGTGGACTCGACGAGTTCCTTATCCGACTAGAACAATCCCGCGAACTCGTTCGCATCAGCACACCCGTCCGTGCGACAGAAGACATCACGCGCATCAGCCAAGACCACCCCCATAAGGCGGTCTACTTTGAGCATGTTGCAGATACCGCGTTCCCGATAGTGACCAACCTCTTCAGCACAGAAAAACGTCTTGCGTGGGCGCTGGGCGTGGAATCACTCCATAGCCTGACGGATAAAATCAACGAACTTATCCCGCTTGATGAACCGTTGAGCTTCGGCACGTTATTAAGTCGTGCAGGTGCGATGATGAACGCGCTCCGCAGTGCGGGCATTGGCAACGGCGGACGAGTACGAGACATCCCGGTGCAGGCGGTAAAGCACACACAAGCGCCTACACTGGCTATGCTACCCATCCCTCAATTTTACCCCCAAGAGACACATCATAGCATCACAATGGCACAGATTGTAACAGTTTCGCCGGAAACAGGCCGGGCACAAACCCACCTTGCACGCGCGGTCTGGTTAGATGCACATACGCTGGGCATTGAGTTAAGGCACTGCATCGCAGGTCATGGTAAGCGCATCCCGGCGGCGGTGGTACTGGGCGGCGACCCGGCGGCGATGTGGTGTGCCAGCGTGCCGCTTCCATCCAACATCGCGCCATACTGGTTAGCGGGATGGCTCCGGCGGAAAGCCGTACCGTTCTGTCATGCAGTCAGTCAGCCGCTGGAAGTACCCGCCGACGCTGAAATCGTCATTGAAGGCACACTCCACATGGATGAAATCCGCCATGATGTGACCTTCGCATGTAACAATGGCTTTTTTGTGGAGCAGATGCCGTTTGTGGCGATGCATGTCACGGCAATCACTCATCGCACAGATGCTATCTTCCCGGTGCATGTGCCGCAGGCGCTTTCAACCGAGTATCACCTGATGAACAAAGCAGTTGAGCGTTTGCTGTTGCCGCTACTTGGCGTTCTGTTAGAGGATGTAAAAGACCTTAATCAGCCTAAAATCGGCGTAGGGCGCAACCTGACCATCATCAGCCTTAAGCATTCCACAAAGACGAGCGTGCGCCGGGCGATGCACGGCATCTGGGGATTGGGCAACCTGGCACACAGTAAAGCAATTATCGTCGTAGATAGAGACATCAACCCGCATGATGAAGCCGCCGTCTTTAACGCCCTCCTGCAAAATGTCGATTGGCAACAGGATATTATTCTGTTGGAGGGCGGGGTGCATCCGCATGATGCAAGCGGCACAGAGCCAGCATATTCCGGGAAAATTGCGGTGGATGCAACAAACAAACAAAGCCCCCATGAGCGTATGCCAACGCCCACATTCAACACAGCCGGGATAGATACCGCATGGCACATATGGGATAATATCGGCGTGGTGCATCTGCAAGATACCGGGCAGATAGCGCACATCCGCGCGGCAAACCCGCACCACCATCTGATTTTTGTGGAACAAGCCATTGAATTGAGTAACCGGGAACAAGTTGCGTGGTATGTGTTCGCCTGTGTGGATTGGTCGCGGGATATACACATCACACCACAAGGTTATGTGACCATCCATGCCCATAACCATCAGGGCATGATGATACCGTTAGATAAACAGAGGAAACATGGCACAGTTACAAGGTAAAGAAAAATCCGCCTACGTACAGGATATGTTTGATAGAATCGCCGGGCGTTATAACCTGATGAACCGCCTGATGACCGCCGGACAAGACCAGCGTTGGCGGCGTTTTGTGATTCAAAAAGCACAAATTCCGCCTAACGGCAAAGTGTTGGATTTAGCGACAGGCACAGGTGACATCGCGTTTGAGGCACTGCACCAACAGCCAAGCGCGGAAGTTATCGGCGCGGATTTTTCTTTGCCGATGATGGTCGTCGGGCAGAACCAACGCTTGGGTAAGCACGTACAATGGGCAGGCGCGGACGCACTTCAGCTTCCCTTTTCATCAGAGATGTTCGACGCAGTGACGAGTGGATACCTGGTGCGTAATGTACCGGATATTTACCAGACCTTGCGCGAACAGTTGCGCGTGCTAAAACCGGGCGGGCGCGTGGTCGTGCTGGATACATCGCCGCCGCCACGAGGCTTGCTACGTCCGTTTATTATGATCCATCTGAAGTACATTATCCCGTTATTGGGGCGTTTAATTAGCGGCAAGCAAGGGGCGGATGCCTACCAGTACCTCCCCGCCTCTACACAAGCGTTCAAGACACCGCAGGAACTCGCCGCCATCATGGGTGAAGTCGGTATTCAGGACGTTGGCTATCAAACGTTTATG
>DAIMZF010000027.1:0-33214 GCA_036734085.1 Aggregatilineales bacterium | reverse complement strand
GTAAAGATATTTTTGTCCTCAATCTTGATACGGGTGAGACAGTCAACATCACGAATACCCCCAATAGACATGAAGACTACCCTTCATGGTCACCGGATGGGCGTTATCTGGCCTTCAGCGCCACAGAAGCTGGCGTGGATACAATTTTCATCAAGGACATGCAAAACCCCAGTTTACCCGCACAAGCATTCCGGCAAGGGCGCGAACCTGCATGGTCGCCGGATGGCAATAGCTTACTGTTCGCAGTCGATACAGCCGATGGGACTTACCTGGTTATCGCACCATTTACGGACGTTGGCATCACAACAGAGGTCATCCAGGTTCCGCCGGGCGCTCGTAACCCAACATGGACGGTTGAGAGCGTCTCACCGGCTGTCATCAATGCGGGTGGATTGCCTCCGGCCAGTACCCAATCGCTTTATGTAGAGCAAGTTTCCTCGGCAGTTGGCGACCCGCCCTACCGCTTAGAGCTCATCCTCAATGTCACGGGCTTGGGGGATGCGGTACTTAGTGAACGAGTGAATGACTCATTCAATGCGCTACGCACACGCGCCAACGACATCATCGGCTGGGATTTTCTGGGTGATTTAACAGACGCTTTCTGGGTATTGGATAGACGTGTACAACCCGGCGAACCGTTTGAAAGCTGGCACAAAGCCGGGCGTGCTATTGCGTTCAACCGTAATCAGGGAGGCTTCCCGGAAAATTACGAGGTAGTGCGCGAAGATAGAGGCCTTGACACCTATTGGCGCGTCTTTGTGCGAGTCGCAGAAGACGCACAAAATGGGCAACTCGGTGAACCATTACGCGAGATGCCGTGGGATTTTGCCGCCGCCACTCGTGGAGATTTAGAGGCGTATCGTCAAGGTGGGCGTCTGCGGGCGACTATGCCGGCGGGTTATTATATTGATTTAACTGAGTTAGCTTCCGCTTATGGCTGGGAACGTGTACCGGCAGGGAGTGAGTGGCGTAACAACTTTAATGCTCGTAATTACTGGACGCTTCAAAAACGTGAAGGGCTGACGCTCTACCAAGCCCTGCGCGAACTCTACACAGAGTCACAATTAACAGGTTTCACTTCGTCTGGTGGCGGGAGCAGTAACTAATGCGTTATTCTGGCGGAATTATTACAATGTTGGTGGTCATGCTTGTCATTGGTGGCTTTGGTTATGTGCTATACCAGAATGCCCAACCCACCGAAGCAGTACGGGTCGTTATCCCAACGCAAGCACCACCCACGGCAAATCCAGACGCGCTCGCGGAAATTTTTAGCTCTGGCTTTGGGAGCAACGCTACCCCATTACCGACGATTGCTATTCCTAATGCACAATATGTCCCACCGACGATCGCACCCGTTGACGCCTTTATCGAAGACCCCATCAGCCCGGAACAACTATCAAGCCGGGACATTAACACGCTTGCCCCCATTAGCTTACCCGCCACACCGACTCGAATCCCCGCCACGCCAACCATCGCTGTTGGTGTCGATACGGGAGAAAGCCAAAGTGTTGCCGTTGTCGGCATACAGGAAGAGCGTCCTTCGTCGGATTGGCGCCCCCCTGCTATGCCTGTGCCCCTAAGCCGTGACCCGTTAGGACGCGACCATTACCTCTTTGCCCGCCCTATAGACTCCAATGCTACAGATTACGGATTGTTTTACTATCCCTACGGCACAGGTGAGCTTCCTTTAGGCGGGGTATCGCGTGTCCATCATGGTATTGATTTATCCAACCCCATCGGGACACCTGTGCGTGCAAGTGGCCCTGGTACAGTTTTATTCTCATCCGTCGATGAACAAGACTTGTACCCTAGCTCGGCGGGTTACGGCATTGTCATTGTCATAGAGCATGATTTTGTGTGGGATGGCAACATCTTATGGACGCTTTACGCCCACCTTGACCAAACACTGGTTCGTCCAGGTGACCGCGTAGAGATGGGTCAAGTCATCGCCTTAAGCGGGAATACCGGACGAAGTAGCGGGCCACACCTGCATTTTGAAGTCCGTATAGGGCGTGAAGCCCCTCTCGGCTACGGTGATACACAGAATCCTGTATTATGGATGGCACCTTATTATGGACATGGCACTTTAGCCGGACGTTTTATCAGTGAGCGCGGCAATCTTATTGACAATCAAGCAATCACCTTAAGAAACCTGGATACTGGCCGTGTTTACACCACGACAACTTATACTTTCGATGGGACGATTAATCAGGTGCGTAATGACCCACGCTGGAACGAAAATTTTGTCATCGGGGATTTACCGCAAGGGCGTTATATCGTGTTTGTGGAGCGTGATGGACAGCGTGTATCGGAAACTGTCGAAATCTTTGAAGGCATGACGAGCTTTATTGAGCTTGCACCTGTGCAAGTTGCCACGCCGCAACCTGTGCCCACAGAAGACGCACCATAGGGCAAACGTCATAGCACGGTGGCGCATTCTAGGCTAAACTAAGATCAGAGTATGAGACATATTTGGCGTCTCACTTTGATAGGAGAAAATCATGCGTCTAGCGATGCGAATGGTTGCCTTGACCATCCTGTTCACCTTCAGTTTAGCCTATGCAGTCTTGGCACAAGACAGCGATGCACTGATACCGGACGAACCCGTTCAAGGCACATTCAGCGCGGATAACACCGCCCAGATTTACACGTTGACTGCCACCAGTGGCGATGACGTTACAATTACAATTTCCAGCGATACCGCAGAACTCATCCTGACTGTTCTGCTAAGTGATAGCAACGGCACTATCGTCGGCCAGGCACTAAAAACAGCCGGGATTGCCGCTATCATCGAAGCAAGCATTACAAACAGTGGTACACATTTCCTGACTCTCGCCCCCCTGCCTGGTGCGACAGGAGATTATGCCGTATTGCTCGAGATTGAAAGCGATACACTTGACACCCCCATTGATGAGGATATTCTGCAAGAAGAACCCGAAGAAGCGATTGATGAAGAACCCATTACACCCGAACCCCTTGCTCGCATAACACCAGACGATTTTAATCTGGGTCAAGTCACACTCATCAATGGCATCACGGTAGAACTCATCTGGAATAGCAATGATGACCTAAATCTACAAATCCGCGACCCCATTGGCGGCACACTATTCTGGGATTCGCGCACAACACCAGAAGGCGGCACATTCGGCCCAGATGTAAATGGTCTGTGTGAAATTATCAACGCACCCCCTAATGTAGAAACAGCCTCATGGCCGGGTGGCGCATTACCAACTGGTAGCTACGAGATTCTCGTCTATCATCGTCAATCCTGTGACTTGGCCGAGCCAGTCGATTTTACGGTGTTAGTCACAGTGGACGGGCTACAATTGACGCCAATCGAGGCTACAATTGCGCCCCCTCTAGGTGGTTTTTCTACCGTACATCTGGCGAGCTTTACAGTTGAACCCGATGGTTCGGCTAATGTCGGCATCGACGGGCCATATACGGATACCACCGTTTTGCCCATCGCCGCTAATGTAATTACCGCCCTGCCCGCACAGAGCATCAGCCCGGGCGAAGTTACAACAGGCGTCATCACCAATACGCAATATTTTGAAACATATCAATTCGATGGTGAAGTGGGTGAAATCATCACGGTAGAGATGCTGGCTACACAAGGCAGTCTGGATACTTTACTCATCTTACTGAACGAACAAGGCATTATCATTGCGGATAATGACGACATTGAAGAAATATTCGATACAAACTCTCGCATGGAAAACGTGCGTTTGCCTGCCAACGGCACTTATACCATCTACGCCAGTCGTTATGGCAAAGATGTAGCCGGCACAGAAGGCATCTATACGCTCAGCCTAACAAGCTCCAATACAGTGAGTGAGGATAGTCTTGCAATCACATCGGAACTATCCACGCTTAATTTACCGTCCGGTGACGTTGAAATAACTCTGCGTTGGAACACAAACGCTGACCTTCAGCTTCTTGTCCGTGACCCTTTTGGCAACGCTGTTTATGACGATAACAGGCAAGTCCCTAGCGGCGGTGAGTTAGTCGCTACGGGCAACATCGACTGTACTGTTGCTGAGGGGCCACCTGTCTATCATAGTTACTGGCCAAACGGATTCTTACGCATTGGTTCCTATGAAATCGAAGTATGGTACCAGAGCGAATGCAACGACACACGTCCAGTCTTTTTTGATTTGTTCGCAGTCGTTAATGGTAATCTCATCTTACGGGAAAGTGTCGGCATTGAGTTTAACCAACGCTTCGTCGTTAGCTTCGAGATTGACCAGGCCGGAAATGTCGTGCTCTATCCCGGTGGCATCATTGGCAACAGCCAGACTATCCCCTACCAGAGTGAGCTTGCGTCTGCAATCGCCATCGGTACAGGGAGTACAGTCACTGGCAGTATTTCCCAGAATAACAAGTTTGATTTGTACGTGTTTGAAGGCCAGGCAGGTGATGTTGTAACCATCAGCATGACGGCTACTTCACAAACATTGGATACCCTTCTGTATCTCATCGACCCTAGCGGGCTGGAAATTGCTGTCAACGATGACATCGTTCCAGGTTCTAACACGAACTCTCTCATCCAAAATATTACACTGACCCAAGATGGAACATATACCATCATCGCCACGCACTTCGGCGGCATCTTCGGCGGTACTGTGGGCGGATACAACCTTAGCCTAAATGTTAACCGCGCAGAAAGCTAATACCTGTTATCAATCTACGGGGTGGCGGAATACCGCCACCCTGATAGTTGGTTGCTATCATTCAAATTTTTTGCAAACATTGGTCTAGCGTAACCCTGACGATTACGATATACTACCCATCGCGTTGCGACAACAAAAAATAATGTTGTTCTTCCTAAAAAACGTGCCGAAATTGACAACGAAAGCAGACCCGAATGAAAATTCGTTTAATATTGCTTGCCACCTTCCTAGCTATGCTCATCAGCGCATGTGCGCCAGAAGTCCGCATCTTAAGCGATAGATTCCTGCAAGACTCCAGCATTGTTACAGATGACCCCTGTGAAGCCCCGTGCTGGCGCGGCATTACACCCGGCGAAACCCGGTGGAACGAAGCTCTCTCCGTCATCGAAACAGATACATCCCTGACAGGTTTACAGACCCGTAATGACACCGACACCGGCCAGATTGGTGCCGCATGGGCACAAGTAGATGGGGATAACTGCTGTCAGATGTTCACGCAAGATGGCGAAACAGTGTCGTTGATTGTGGCACAAACTGCGCCCAATGTATCCTTTGGGGAAATCATCGAAAAATACGGTGAGCCGTCCTATGCACTTGGGGAAACAGTCACATCTGACCAAGCCCTGTTGAGTGTGTATTACCCGGATGTACCGATGATTGTTTACCTGTTTGCGGCAGGAGACAACGGCCAAATCAACGAACAGAGCCAGGTCGTTGGCTTTGCCTACACGACACTAGACCTTATGGAACTGGTTATTAATACCAGTAGCCTGTATGAATGGTCAGGGTTCGGCGTTTTCGGGGCAATCATTGAAGGTGACTTCGATATTACGCCGGTAGTCACATTAACGCCAACCAACTAACTACCTAGACACATCGCCGGATGAGTTTCTGACCCGGCTTGTTTGATCGTAAGGAATTTTCAAGGGAAAAGGAGCCGGGCATGAGCGAAGACACAACAACCAGTGCCCCCAGTAAGATGGATGAACTAAAAGCGGGTATGGCCGTTAAGGGCGTTGTAAAACGTCTGGAGCTATATGGCGCGTTTGTAGATATTGGTGTTGGGCAGGATGGGCTTTTGCACATCTCCCAATTGGGGCAAACTAAAATCCGCAATTTGGAAGATGTCATCAAAGTTGGTGAGACCATCGAGGTTTTCATCCTCAAGATTGACCGTGAAGCCGGGCGCGTGGCATTGACAACCATGAAGCCGCCGGAACTCACGTGGGAAGACATCCAACAAGGACAAACTTATCAGGGTAAGGTTATCCGCATGGAGAAGTTCGGCGTATTTGTGGACATTGGCGCAGAGCGTCCAGGCATGATCCATGTATCGGAACTCGCCGACGGATTCGTGAAAGACCCTTCCGATATTGTCAGCGAAGGCCAGGAAATCAGTGTACGTGTGCTTAAGGTCAACAAGAAGCAACGTAAGATTGACCTGAGTATGCGCGAGTCTGTTGAAGAAATGCAAGTGATTGCAGATGATGACGAACCCATGCCTACCGCTATGGAATTGGCTTTCCAGAAGGCGCGTAAAGGTGGCGGCGGTTCAGACGGTGGTGCTGGTAATAAGCGCGACAAAGCCAGCCAAAAGCGCCGTCAGGCACAAGCAGAAATCATCGCTAAGATGGCTCGCAACGATTAACCAAAGTATGCAAATTGCAAAGACCTGCTAAAAAGCAGGTCTTTTTGGTCATTCTGGTTCAGCTATGTTCAATTGATCCAGGAATTTCTTCAGCCTCCAGCCTGTTACAGCCAGTAAAACAGTGATGTTGAGTTCGTGCAATAAACACCACTGACACCACGACTCTAAGATGACACCTTGTACATAAACCAGGTACATAGAATACAACCATGCAAAAAACACGATGCCGAACAAAATCACCATGCCATCCTCCCGCAGGATGTTTACGCGATTTTGCAACAAGATAAGCCCACCCATGATGATATAAGAAGCCAGGCCTAAGTAAGCAATGGGCACACCGACTAGCTCCGCGTAATCGCTGTTTTGCACAGTGGCGCAGTTAAACCCCTCCCCACAGACCATCGGCACATTTGTTGCTTTGACATAAGATAGATACCCACTAATGCCAATCCCTATGACAACCAGCAGAAGACTGAACAAACGGGCATTAAATCTAAAGCGGGAGGTCTGAGGTGAGTTTTGAGTTTTTTGATTTGCTGTGGTCATTATATTGTCATCTTCCGGTTAGTTATCTCAACAGTCGCACAGGGTATGACTCACCTGCTGAGGCATAAGTAATCTCTTCGGGCAGAATAAGCAGGCCATCAGCAATTACCATTGAGTACAAAGCCCCAGAGCTTTGTGAGCCAATCGCCGTAGCATAAAGTTGCCCATCTTGGGACTCAAGTTTAACGCGCATATAGGTACGCCGCCCATCGGAATTGACACTCTCTTTAAGAATAGCGGATTGCATCGGCACATTATCCGGCTTATTCATCTGCTTTAATAACGCAGGACGCACCATTACATCAAACGTGACCAGTACTGAAACAGGATTACCGGGCAACCCAAAAAACGGGATATTCTGCAACTTGCCAAAGGCTAAGGGCTTTCCTGGCTTAAAGTTGATACGCCAGAAATGGACTTGCCCCACCTCTTCCAAAATTGATCGTACAAAGTCTACAGCGCCAACCGATACCCCACCGGAAGAAATAATCATGTCCGGTTGGTGGGCGATAGCTTGCTCGAACGCGGCACGGACATCCTGAGGTGTATCGCGCACAATCGGTAGACGTGTCACTACCCCGCCGTAGGTGTTTACAAGGCTGGTGATAGTTAAGCTATTCGCATCGCGGATTTTACCGCGTTCGGGCGGCTGGTCTACTTCAAGTAGTTCATCACCTGTGGAGATTACAACCACATGCGAAAGCCTTATCACGTCAACTTCCGCTACACCCAAAGCCGCCAACAGACCTATATCCTGCGGGCGCAAGACCTGACCTGCTTCCAGTACAGTTTGTCCGTGCTGGATGTTCTCACCAATCGGGCGGATATTCTGGCCGGATTCAGCCTTTACGTAAATGTTGACCTGAGATGATTTGTGTTCCCAGTCGGCATCGGTTTGTTCTATGGGGATAATTGCCGTGACCCCTTGCGGCACTGCCGCGCCGGTCATGATGCGTACCGCGTGACCGGGTTTCAAAACATCTGTTACAAAATCACCCGCCTGAACCTCCATGCTGACCTGTAAAACCTGTGGATTTTGGCGTGAAGCGAATTGCACATCTTCAACAATAACGCCAAAGCCATCTACCGCCGAAGCTGGAAAAGGCGGCAAATCTTCCTCAGAAGTCACATCCTGTGCTAATACTCGGCCTAACGCCTCTTCCAAACGGATAGTCTCCGATGGCAACTGTGAAATTTCATCCAATATACGACGCAGGGCATCATCAACACTCAATAAGTTATCCATAAATGGCCTTCTAATCCCTTTTTATCATTCCAGTCCACATTGGTTTATAATACGTCAATTGAAACGAGGTGTTCTGTTGTACAATATCAAATTAAAGCACACTTACAGGTGAGATATGTCCGCAAGCCCAGCACCTACTCTTGATTTGGAAGCTCTGCTCGTTCATCTGAATGACATTACTCCTCACGAGCGCCACATTATTGAACGCGCTTACCAAAAGGCAGAAGTCGCCCACGCAGGGCAAGTCCGTAAATCTGGTGAGCCATACTTCACGCATTGTGTTGCAGTTGCCAACATTTTAGCAGAAATGAAGCTGGACGCCGAAGCTATCGCGGCGGCGTTGATGCATGACATCATTGAAGACACAGACATCACTTATGAGCAAATCGTCGTAGAATTTAGTAAAACAATTGCAGACCTTGTGCAGGGTGTGACGAAACTCACCAACATCCCTATCAATATTGACAAAGAACCTAACGGTAAGCGCCAACGAGATGCTGACCGTGAACTAGAATACATCCGTAAGATGCTCCTCACAATGGGCGATGATGTACGAATTGTACTCATCAAGTTGGCGGATAGGCTCCACAATATGCGGACTTTAGGCTATATGCCGCCCCATAAGCAGGTTCGGATTGCACGAGAAACAATGGACATCTTCGCACCTCTGGCAAATCGGCTGGGCATCTGGCAGATAAAATGGGAATTGGAAGATTTATGTTTTCGTTACCTCGACCCGGATGCTTACCGTTCTATTGCCATCAGCATTGACGAGCGACGTACAAGCCGCGAATCGTATATGTCAAATATGATTGACACGATACGCAACGAGTTGGAAAAGCAAGGGCTTAAGCACGCTTCACTCACTGGCAGGCCCAAACACATTTATAGTATTTACCGCAAGATGAAGAGCAAACAACTTCCCTTTGAGGAAATATTCGATGTGCGGGCTATCCGTGTGATTGTTAATACTGTGCCGGAATGCTATCTCGCGCTAGGGTTGATACATAACCTGTGGCGGCCTATCATCCAGGAATTTGATGATTACATCGCCGCCCCCAAAGACAATTTTTACCAAAGTTTGCACACTGCTGTTATCGACAAAAACGGCAAGACAATTGAGGTGCAAATCCGCACATGGGATATGCACGAACACGCGGAATATGGTGTAGCCGCACACTGGCGCTACAAAGAAGGCCGTCGGCATGATGAACGCTTCGAAAAGCGCCTTAACTATCTGCGGCGGTTGATGGAGTTCGGGCCAGACATCAGCGATGACCCGGAAGAATTCATCGACACTATGCGGACAGAAGTCTTCCAGGATCGTGTGTATGCCTATACGCCCAAAGGAGACATTGTAGATTTGCCGGTAGGGTCTACGCCACTTGATTTTGCCTATCACATCCATACAGAAATTGGTCATCGCTGTCGGGGGGCAAAAGTAAATGGGCGATTGGTCAGCCTGAATCACACGTTGCGTTCGGGCGATCAAGTAGAAATTGTCACTATCAAGCGGGGCGGCCCCAGTATGGACTGGCTAAACTCCGACTTGGGCTACGTCCACACGACACGCGCACGCGGTAAAATTCGCCACTGGTTCCGCAAACTCAACCGCGACAAACACATCTCATTAGGGCGTGAAGTTGTCGAGCGCGAACTGAAGCGAATGGGCGTTATTGATAGCATGTCCTTCGAGAGTGTGGCTAAGTTATTTGACCATGACGCTATTGAAGACTTCATGGCGGCAGTGGGCGCGGGAGATATTAACGCGGCACAAATCAGCAATCGTGTACTGGATGAAGAACGCAAACAACAGAGATTTCAGGATGTTACCGACCTTGTGCGACCATTTCGCCATAGCTCAAAAGAAAGCGGGCACGGGGTCAACATTATGGGCACAGGTGGATTACTCGTTAATATGGCGACCTGCTGTAGCCCGATGCCAAGTGATGACATCATCGGCTATGTTACACGCGGGAGGGGTGTGACCGTACACCGTCGGGATTGCCCTAATATCGTCGCTAGTAACGAGCAGGAGCGCCACATCAGCGTCTCCTGGGGTAGCCCTAGTGATGAAAAACGCTACGCTGTTCCAGTGGAAATTGTAGCCTATGACCGTGCCGGACTCATCCGTGACATTAGTACGATTATCGCAGACGAGCGCGTAAACATCTCCGAAGTAAGGGTGTCAACCCGTTCTGAGATTGCGACGTTTCACATTACCGTAGAAATCAACAACAATGGGCAACTTACACGCATCCTAAACAAGATTGAGCAATTGCCTAGTGTCGTCGAAACATACCGTCGCCATACCCATTAATCAGCAGACAACCCTATAACTTATCAATTGGATAACCCATGCAGGACTATCTTCAAAAATTGGTCGATAGCCAGTTCAACGCATTGGCTGACGCTGTTAGGTTTATCGTCGTTCATCCCCATTATGGGGAAGCATATCATATCCGTAATCGATACCTTAGTTCACCTTGCCTGTATTTTAGTCTGCAAGGTGACAAGCTCAATTTATCCCAGCTAAAAGCCCAATGGGACACCCAACGGAATAGTAAATATCCAAATGATGATGAAGAAACAAAAACAATTATTCTTGATGAATGTGACCGCGCAAAGCATAAAGCATTAAGTGGATTTTTGCGGTATATCCTACAGCACTACCCTCATTCTCGTATCATCTTATTCGGACGCGACATCAACCCTGCTATGTTAGGAGGCTATGCACAGCAAGCGGTCTTCATCCCTCATCATGAAAGCTCGATGTTATATGATTACGCCAGTTTACCCACATCGCCGCACCAGCTAGAAGTCCGCACTTTGGGCGAGGGTCGGGTTTATTTAGATGGCAGACTAATTACAAAATGGGATGGTCAATTACCGCGTGCGCTCTTTTTCTATTTGGTGGACAAAGGCATTGCTACTCGTAGTGACATCTTCAAGACATTTTGGGAGAAAATGACACCCCGCGAGGCAACCAATATCTTTCATGTCACCAAAGGTAAGATTAATGACATCCTAGGGTTTGATTTGACAGTATATGAGTCAGGGTTTTATCGCTTGTCTCCTCAAATTAACATTTACTATGATGCTGTCGTTTTTCGTGAATTAATCCAGCAAAGCCAGTTTTCTGTCTCATCACAGTATGTTGAACAGCTTCTGGGATATGCCACCCGATTACACAAAGGCCCGTTTTTAAAGAGCCTTGATATGCAGTGGGTAAAAGACAAGCGGGAAGAAATCAGCCAGGATTATAGCGAAGCCCTGCTGAAGTTAGCATCCATGGAAATTGAGCATCAAAACTACGCGAAAGCACTTGGCATCTTAAGTCGTGTTGCCAGTACAGGGCATCAACGTGAGGAATTTGTCGAGAAAATGATGCAGGTTTATTTGGGCATGAATCAACCAGAGCAAGCGCTGATTGTTTACAATCATTTCTGTGAAGATTTAAGGCAGACCAAAAACACACAACCAAATCAAACTTTACAAGCGTTAGTCGCTAAAATCATGGCTTAACCCGATGCGTGTCTTACTTATTGAACCCTACTATGGCGGCAGTCATCAAGCATGGGTGGATGGTTACTGCCAACACACACAGCATGATATCATCCGGCTAACCCTGCCAGCACAGTTCTGGAAGTGGCGGATGCAGGGCGGCGCGGTGAGCATTGCCCGCATGATAGACGAGCAAGACATCCATGCTAATTTCATCCTTGTATCAGGCATGATTGATTTGGCGAATTTGCGTGCTTTAACGCATCACCGGACGGCTACTACCCCTTTTGGGCTTTACTTCCACGAGACACAGCTTACATACCCGCAAAATAGCAGACAATCGCACGGATGGCGCTACGGGTTCATCAACTATATCAGCGCATTAACGGCAGATGCCGTGTATTTTAATAGCCAATATCACCTCGATATTTTCCTGGAAACTCTGCCAAAAATGCTCAAACATTTTGCAGACTACAATGAGTTGCAGACTGTGGACAAAATCCGGGCGAAATCATCTGTACTGCCGCTAGGCTTAGACCTAAAGCGTTTTGACGCTCACCAACCTGTGATGGCATCTCACAGCCAACCGCCGCTTATTTTATGGAATCATCGATGGGAAGAAGATAAAAATCCGCAGGCATTCATCAATGCCCTGTACCATCTGATGAAAAATAATATAGATTTTCGAGTTGCTATTGTGGGGGAAAATCCACGCCAGGCGCCGACTGAATTCCACGAGGCGCGCCCGGCTTTGGGCGAACGTTTGGTACACTTCGGTTATCTGCCGGATTTCGCCAGTTATGCACGGTTGTTATGGCAAGCGGATTATGTCGTTAGTACAGCAAATCAGGAGTTCTTCGGCGGTGCTGTAGTAGAAGCGATGTACTGTGGATGTATTCCTATCTTACCAGATAGGTTGAACTATCCGTATCTTTTACCGCAGAGTTTACAGGATGCTTGTCTGTATAAAGGCAATGGTTTAGCCTATAAATTGATGGCACACCTGCGCGGAGATTACCCCATTAACACGGCAGACATCCAAGCATACATTAGTCGTTATGATTGGTCGATTATCGCGCCTGGTTATGACAGCACATTTGCAGATCTTGCAGGACACTAAGGTGCAACCCCGACGAGTCCTAATAATTCAGCATCTTTTTGCATAGCGTTCAGCACAATTTGAATATGCTCGTCCAATGATACACCGAGATTTTGAGCCGCACGTTCAATCTCATCACGATGAACGGGTGCGGCAAAAGCCTTATCTTTCCATTTTTTCTTGATGGATTTCAACGTAACATCCAGTACACTTTTTGAAGGCCGCACTAATGTAACAGCAATGATGAACCCGGTTAGCTCATCAACTGCAAGCAGAGCTTTTTCCATGTCGCTTTGTGGCGCAACACCAGTAATTTCTTCCGCATGGGAGAGGATAGCGCGGATAATTTCATCCGAGACGCCACGTTCACGCAATATCCTGGAACCGACAACCGGGTGGCCTTCAATAGCGACATCAGGGTAACGCTCATAATCAAAATCATGGAGCAACCCAACAACACCCCATAGTTCTGCGTCACCATTCAGGTGTTCCGCATAGGCACGCATAGCAACCTCCACAGATAACATATGTCGCTGGAGCGTCTCGCTTTGCGTGAATTCCTTTACGATTGCCCATGCTTCATCACGATTCATCCGCTAATTACCTTCCTGTGCCTGGGTCGTACACCTGTACACTAATCACAAATGGTTGACCAATCAATAACTGACCGGGTGTACGCAGTTGCCATGTGCCGGCAACGGGTTGCAAGCTCCCGACTGACGGCAGGGTTCCCTCGAATATGACTTCAACCTCTTGCCCAACCTCCACCAATGAGCGGATGAACACACGCGGCCCGGCGTTGAAGTCCTCACCCTGCACAAACGTCATGGAGGTGTTGCGTTCCCAAGCGCAAGTGCCCGTATTAATCAACGTAATACGACGGGTATAACGGCTATTGACGGTAAAGAAGCCCCCTTCTATACCCTCACTCGGACTTTGGTCAATAATGGCATAATCGAAGACACAAGCCGCGAATGTTGCTGTCAATTGGGCAACGAGTGTCTGTGTTGCATTAGGCGTCAAAGTGGGCGGCGCGGTCGTTGTCACTGTTGGTGACGGCGTTGATGTCGCCGGGAGCAAGGTCGCGGTTGAGGTGGAATTGATCGTTGTCCCTATCGTCGCACGTGGAGTCGCACTGGGCCGTATCGTCGGGGATAAAGTGAGCGTAGCGGATGCCGTCGCGCTGGGTGCTTCTGTTTCTGTCGGCGTTGCCGTAATAGTAGCCGTTTGTGTTGGGAGTATTGAAGGCGTTTGTGTGGGCGTAGGGCTGGCTAAAAACCCCACAGCAGGAAAAGCGCCAGACTGTGCCCCAACAACATATCCGCCCAAAGCAATCAGAATGATGAGTGCCCCCAACAACCAAGCAAAGCGCAACCCCGATGATTTTTGCGGGACAAGTGGCTGTGTTTTGAGAATAGGCGGGATGCGTTGTGTCTCGTCTTTTTTGCGTGTTCCAAGCTGATTAAATGGGATAGTCGGGCTGTCAATCGACGTATCTGCATAGTCATTTAAGTTAATGGCCGTTAATTGCACTGGCGTTATATTCGGCTCAGGTTGATACACCCGCTCCTCGATACGCCGTATGTCGGCAATCAGTTCATCTGCACTGGAATAACGTGCATCCGGTTCTTTTGCCATTAAACGACGCACAACACGGTCAATCGGCTGAGGGATGTTCTGGTCAATCATCCGCGCTGATGGGATGGGGTCATTCATATGGCGCAGGATGAGGGCTAAGGGTGTTTCGGCATCGTAGGGCAGTTCGCCTGTTACCATCTGGTATAAGATGACGCCCAATGAGTATAAATCGGATCGTTCGTCGCCGGTTTCACCTATCCCCTGCTCTGGCGCCATGTAAGCGGGTGTACCCACCAGCCCACCGGAGACAGTTAATTGTGAACCTTTCACGATTTTCGCAATGCCAAAATCCGTAAGGACGATGCGGTCATTATCATTGACATCAAGAATGAGATTAGCTGGTTTCACGTCGCGGTGAATCATGCCGTTTTTATGGGCATAAGCGAGCGCACTTGCGGCCTCGCGTGTCACACGGAGTGCCTCGTCTAGTGACATTTTTTTGCCTGCCGCTTCTATTGATAACAGCCTGTCCTTAAGCGTATCGCCTACGACAAGCTCCATAATCATATAGTAGCTTTCGGTCTCGCTGTCGTACTCATAGTCATAGACCTGGACAATGTGCGGGTGCTTTAGGCGCGCGATATTTTGTGCCTCACGCCCAAAGCGTGCGGCAAACTCTTTATCATCAGCCAAAAACGGATGCAATATTTTGATGGCAACGTAACGGTCAAGGCTGGCATGATAGGCTTTATGAACTTCCGCCATACCACCACGCCCAAGCCGTTCGATAATTTCATATTTTCCGAGCTTTCGAATGGTCACGCGGTTGCCTTGTAATCAGTGAACAACAAACTAGCCGGGAACGACTACCCGGCTAGTATAGCTTATATCGAAGCAAGGCTCAATCGGATTATTTGTGGATACCGCCTTCAGTCATCTTGCGAGTGTCTAAAACACGGTCAAGGTCTTCCGCCGTCATCAAGCCCATCTCCAGGACGACCTCACGAACAGTCTTACGTTCTGCGAGTGACTTCTTGGCGACTTCTGCACCTTTATTATACCCGATGATGGGATTAAGTGCCGTGACCAAAATAGGGTTCCGTGCCAGCCAGCTTTCTGCTGTTTCGCTGTTGGCCTGTAAGCCGATAATACATTTATCGGTAAAGGCGCGTACTGAGCCAATCATAACTTGTATCATCTCATTTAGATTATGAGAAATCATTGGCATCATCACATTTAGCTCGAACTGCCCTGCCGCACCGCACAGATTCACAGTTGTATCACACCCGATGACGTGATACATCGCCTGATTGAGCATTTCCGCCAATACTGGGTTAACCTTACCCGGCATGATGGAAGACCCCGGTTGAACTGTAGGGCATGTAAGTTCCGCAATACCGGTTGTCGGCCCAGCAGAAAGCAACCGTATGTCGTTGGCGATGCGCGTAAATTCCATCGCAACATTCCGCAAAGCGGCGGAGAAGAACACTGCATCCTGCATGGATTGCATCGATTCAAATAAATCGTCGGACTCATGTAGCGTGATACCTGTGCGTTCTGTTAGTTTCTTGACCATCCGCGCATGGTATTCAGGATGAGCATTAAGCCCAGTGCCCGCCGCCGTGCCACCAATGCCAAGACGCCGCAAACAATCCGCCGCAAACTTAACTTTCTCAATCTGGCGACTGATAGCCTTGCTCCATGCGCCGACTTCCTGACCTAAACGCACCGGGACAGCATCTTGCAGGTGGGTGCGCCCGGTCTTTACAATGTTTTCCCATGCATCAGCATTCTTTTGATTTTCGTCTACAAAGTGTTGCAGAGCATCAATCAATTCATCCAAGCGCCACAATACTCCCAAGCGAATCGCTGTAGGAATTGTATCGTTGGTACTTTGTGCCATATTTACATGGTCATTGGGGTTGACGGGTTTTTCCGGGTCTTCGAGGGAATAGCCGAGTATCTCATTCGCACGATTAGCCAGAACTTCGTTGACGTTCATGTTATGGCTAGTGCCCGCCCCCGCCTGGAAGGGGTCTACCACGAAGTTATCACGATGCTTGCCGGCTAGCACTTCCTCACTAGCCTGGACGATAGCATCAGCTAGTTTGGCATCCAACAAGCCCATGTCTTTATGGACTTCGGCGGCGGCGCACTTAATCATCACCATGCTCCAGACAAAAGCAGGCCATGGTTTTAAGCCAGAAACCGGGAAGTTTTCCACCGCGCGCTGGGTTTGCGCCGCATAATAAGCATTTTTAGGGACTTTAACTTCGCCCAATGAGTCTTTTTCAATACGGTATTCTGTCATGAGTAATTTATTCTCCTAAAATCCTCAAAAATACAAGACGGACGCTACTATTGTAACGCCCGTCTCATATCATGTGAATTGTCACCCCTCATAGACTGGACGTGACATCTGGCAAAATTTTAGTTACTTAGCCGCCGCATAAAGTTCTGCTACTTTTGCCCAGTTAATGACGTTGAAGAATGCTTCGGAATAGTCTGGACGGCGGTTTTGGTAGTTCAGATAGTAAGCGTGCTCCCAAACATCAAGCCCTAAAATTGGCTTTTTGCCTTCCATCACAGGGGTATCCTGATTCGGTGTGCTGGTAATCGCCAATTGACCGTTCTCGACAATCAGCCAAGCCCAGCCGGAGCCAAAGCGTGCGCCTGCCGCTTGCTTGAACTGCGTCTTGAAATCCGCAAAACTACCAAAAGCCGCATTGATGGCATCGGCCAGTTCGCCTGTTGGCTCGCCACCGGCGTTAGGTGCCATGATTTCCCAGAATAAGTTATGGTTGGCATAGCCACCACCGTTGTTGCGGACTGCCGTTTGCTTATCAGCAGGGAGCTTGTCCAGGTTTTGCAGAATTTGCTCGATGGGCTGGTTAGCAAATTCTGTGCCTTCCAGTGCGTTGTTCAGGTTGGTGGTATAGGCGGCATGATGCTTATCGTGGTGAATTTCCATCGTGCGAGCGTCAATGTGGGGTTCCAGCGCGTCAAATGCATAGGGTAAGGCTGGTAATTCAAATGCCATGAGTATTTCTCCTTGATGCTGTTTATGTGTTGCAATAGATAACTACTTCAATCCTAACATGTGCGACGTTAGAAATTCTTCAACATCTGCATGAGAGAACCGTTAAAATTATCCGGCTCTACAGGTTTTACGGGGAGTTTGCTAAGATTAGCCAACATCAACCAATTGAGGACTGTATGACCGATACTACTATCCAGACTGATGAAGCAACAACCGAACGTTCTCATGCTTATGGCGTCTTAGTCTTTGGGATTGCGACAGTCTCACTGGCGGCTATCTTCATCCGCATGGCACAAGTGGAAAATGTACCCTCGTCGCTGATTGCAGGCGGGCGGCTTTTGATAGCGGCACTCATCCTCACGCCCGCAGTGCTCAGGAGTCCGCGCTTTTTAACACAACTGAAGCAACTCAGCGTTCGTGATTTATCACTCATCATGCTTTCCGGCTTCTTTTTGGCGATGCACTTTATGTCATGGGTGACATCCTTAGAATACACATCGGTGCTTATTTCCGGCGTACTGGTCACAACATCGCCGATATGGGTGGCACTGATGGAAGTCTTTTTACTGCGTGCCCGGCTTTCGCGGATGGTCATTATCGGGCTGTGCTTAGCGATCGCTGGTGGGTTAATCATTGGCCTGTCGGGTGGCGCGGCTATAGGGAGCAGTGATGAATCTCTGCGTGGGGCAATATTGGCAACCATCGGCGCAATCACTGTCGCGGTGTATCTTATCATTGGGCGACGGCTACGCGGAACGCTGTCGTTAACACCGTATATCTGGTCAGTATATGGTATTGCCGCGCTGGTCGTCTGCATGATTATTCTGTTGTCCGGCACGACAGTAACGGGCTACAGTATGAACGGCTATCTGTGGATTTTAGCCTGTGGACTTATCCCGCAGTTGCTCGGCCATTCATCCTTGAATTATGCGCTAGCTTATCTGCCAGCAACCTATGTAAGCTTATCTACCCAGACTGAGCCGCTTATCAGCGCAATTGCCGCTTTCTTCGTATTTCAGGAAATGCCCAGTTGGGCGCAGGTGATTGGCGGTTTAGTCATCGTATGCGGTGTCATTCTGGCAACGGTTGGAAGACGCGAAGCAACCCCTCGTGAAACCAATGCTTAAGTATCGTAACAGAATTATTCATATCATTTGGCTGGGCTTGCTGATAACTTTCGCTTTGCTTGGCACCCAACAAACACCTTTCCATGCAGATGAATCGACTGTCATCTGGATGAGCAAAGATTATGGCTATATCTTCCATCAAGGGGACATCGACCGTATACGCTATGTTGAACCATCAACTTATCCAGAAGAACAACATCTGAGACTACTCAACGGAACAGTGGCGCGTTACCTCATGGGCTTTGCGTGGACGAACGGTGGCTATGCCCTAGAGGATATTAACCAGCAATGGCACTGGGGGTTTAATTGGGATTGGAACATCAGCAACGGCCATAAGCCGTCCGATGAACTATTACAGCTATCGCGTTTACCTTCTGCAATCATGTTAAGCCTGAGCATTGTGGCCTTGTTCGGCATTGGCTGGTATATGGGTGGGTGGCCTGCGGCTTATATTGCCAGCATAATTTATGTGCTTAACCCGGCAGTATTAGTCAACGGTAGGCGGGCGATGTTTGAGGGTAGTTTATTACTATTCTCTACGCTTTTAGTGCTGGTTACGCTGTGGTATGCCCGCGATAAGCGGTGGTGGCAGGCTCTATTGGCCGGATTTGTCGCCGGGCTTGCCGTTGCCAGCAAACATACCGCACTTTTTGTAATTATCGGTGTGTTTCTGCCACTGGGCATTCGTGCTATTTTCATCGCACATAACCGCAAGATGCTAGCACAAATTATCGTCGCCGGGCTTGTATGTTGTGGCGTTTTTTTTCTACTCAATCCCGTTTGGTGGGGCGAACCATTAGCCCGTATTAGCCAGGTATTAGAGGCACGATCCGGTTTACTGGCTACACAAATTGACATTTTTGGCGGATACGATAATTTTGCAGACCAAACTACTGGATTCTGGCGCCAATCTTTTGGGGTTGAGCCTCAGTATTTTGAAGTCACGGGTTGGGAAAACTACATCGGTGGGGAAATTCGCAGTTATGAATCTTCCTTGTTTTCCGGCATATACTTTAGCTTAGTTGGCGGTGTCATCCTGAGCGTGCTATTTATAATGGGCGCTGTTCACATCATAAAGCGACGTGAACAAACAGATTGGATTGCACTTGGTTGGGGAGCGGTTATCCTGCTAAGTGCGTGGTTACTCACTCCGATAGGATGGCAACGCTACTATCTGCTGACCTACCCTGTCATCAGTATTTATGCGGCTATGGGCCTTGTTGCATTGTGGGAAAGGGTGCGCGGTCATCAGCGCACCCAACAATTAACGCAAAACGAGTAAGGCATCTGCTAGTTTGCGTTGCACTGTCCGTTTATTGAATTCATTCCATACATTGATAAAGCCTTCGGTCAAATCGGCTTCCTCTTGCACAAGTGCGGCTAGTTGGTCACTTAAGCTGACGTAATCATCATCGTCCGACGACATATCATCAAGCAAGGATTCTAAGCGGTGACGCGCTACGAATACATCATTAAGCCGACCTAGATAATCCTGAGCATCCTTGAGATGTCCCATGAATTGCTCGTTAGCCGCCCCTAATACTTCCGCAAAGTTCTGGACGGTATAACGCAACCGCTTAAACTCGATACGGAGTGCATGTAAAGTCGGCACGTCTGCATGGTCGATGACGGTATCAAAAGCACGCACATTCGCCAGATAATCGTGGATCAGAATTGGCAAAACGTGGCGAACCTGGTGGGGTGATTTTTCATCATCAATACCTTTCGCGGCCTTACCGGGTACAGTTAAAAATGCCTGAAAGGATTTGAAAAACTTACTGAAGCTATCACTATCCAAATACTTGATTAACCGTTTGCGAGCTTTTGTGCGCTTGGCTGAAAGATGTTCTAGCAATGTGGCATTATTAGCATCATCTTCAAAATCTGCCATCATCACATCCAAGTCACGAACCTGCCCCAGATAGCCCGCAAGTTGTTTAAGTTGCGCCACAAACGGACGCACAGGCTTGTTTTTGTAGTAAGCATCCAGCAAGCGGAACGTACTACGCATCCGGCGGGTAGCTACACGCATTTGGTGCAAATCCTCAATATCTTCGCCTGTCCGCGCCCCTTGCATGTGATCAACCATCGCCACAAAATCCTTTAGTAGAATTTTACGGCCAGCTTCCGCCATTGTATCTTCCATTAAAATTGGTGCAATATGCTCACGCAAATTGTCGAGTTGTTCTGTGGATACCATTTTCATCCTCTAAGATCTGTTCTGTTGTGAATATATTTTAAGCGAGTTTTATGAAAATGTTAAGTTTCAAAGTAGATTTATCCTGTTTCCCCTCACAGAATCTTTAGTAGCGTTACAAAGCATGATGTTATAATGGGCTTAAAAAATAACTCGGAGCTGGAAAAATGACCTTTGACAAGGACAAATTACAGATATTAGAACAAGATCACGCCCATTGGGTGAAGCAAACCCTGCAAAAAACGTTGGATAAAAAGCCGGAGCGTCGCCAAACATTTACCACTCAGTCTAATGTCCCTGTGGAACGCTTACACACGCCGCTTGATGTACAGGATTTAGATTATGCCCGTGACTTGGGCAATCCGGGCGAATACCCCTATACACGCGGCATCCATGCGACAGGGTATCGGGGCAAGCTATGGACAATGCGTATGTTTGCGGGCTTTGGTACAGCAGAGGAAACCAACGAACGGTTTAAGTATCTCATTAAGCAGGGCAACATGGGACTTTCTGTTGCGTTTGACCTGCCTACATTGATGGGTTACGATACTGACGCACCGGAGGCACTTGGCGAATTCGGCAAGTGCGGTGTTGCCATTAGCTCCCTCAAAGATATGGAAATTTTATTCGATGGCATCCCATTGGATGAAGTCTCTACCAGTATGACAATTAACAGTCCTGCCGCAATTATCTGGGCTTTTTACATCGCCGCCGCCGAAAAACAAGGCGTTAAAATGGATAAATTGCGCGGGACATTACAGAATGACATCCTGAAAGAATTTATCGCGCAGAAAGAATTTATCTTCCCGCCAGAGCCATCCATGCGGCTCGTCACAGATACCGTAGAATTTGCCACACGGCATATGCCATTGTGGAACAGCATCAGTGTTAGCGGTTATCACATCCGTGAAGCAGGCAGTACCGCCGTGCAGGAATTGGCCTTCACTTTGGCGGACGGCCTTGAATATGTACGCTGGGCACTGGCACGCGGCCTTGATATTGACGAATTCGCGCCACGTATTAGCTTTTTCTTTAACTGTCATAATGATTTTTTTGAGGAAATCGCCAAAATGCGGGCGGCACGTCGCATCTGGGCGCGGGAAATGCGCGAAACCTTCGGCGCGAAAGACCCGCGTTCGTGGCTGATGCGCTTCCATACCCAGACTGCGGGCGTCAGCCTGACCGCACAACAACCAGAGATTAACATTGTGCGTGTGGCAATACAGGCACTGGCGGCGGTATTAGGGGGCACACAATCTTTGCATACGAATAGTATGGATGAAGCACTCGCCCTACCCAGTGAACATGCGGTCACTATTGCGCTTCGCACACAACAAATCATCGCGGAAGAAAGCGGCGTTGCCAATGTGCTTGACCCACTAGGCGGTAGTTATTTTATAGAATCGTTGACTAACCAGACGGAAGCCGCAGTTTATGAGTACTTCAGGCAGATTGACGCTATGGGCGGGGTATTGCCTGCGATTGAAAATGGCTTCTTCCAGCAAGAAATTGGGGATGCGAGTTACCAGCATCAACTGGATTTTGATGTCAACAACCGCGTGATGGTCGGTGTAAACCAATATACAGATAGTAACGAGCAAATCCATATCCCTATTCTGGCGATGGATCCTGAAGGATATAATCGTCAGGTAAGCCGCTTGAACCAGGTACGTGCAGAACGAGATGCAGAGCAAGTGCAAATAGCCCTAAACGCACTACAACAGGCGACAGAAAATAACGATAATGTTATGTCTTATCTCATCGACGCGGCGAAAGCCTATGCTACACTAGGAGAGATGACTGACGTGATGCGTCAGGCTTTTGGTATTTATGAGGAACCCATCCACATTTAAGTGGCCTAACTGAAGAGAAGCGATAACATGGATAAATGGGAATATCTGCCGACTTTTATAGAAGCCAATGCCAACAAAAAAGAGGTTAAAAACTTCTTGCGGGAGGTAATACCCGGCCTACGCAAACCACCACGTTACATGCCAGAGGCCATGATGCCGCAGTTAGATGAGCTTGGAGAGCAAGGCTGGGAGCTTATCCATATGCAACCCGTCCGCGCTATCGGCAAGAAGCGTGATGTTCTGTTCGAGAGCTTCGGCAGGCGGTGGAGCAACGTTTACTTTTGTGTCTTTAAACGCGAGAAAACAGCCGACTCACTCAGTGCACAGGCCGTCAGTATGCCGTCCGTGCCACCGACGTATGAATCTTTACCAAGCGACGATATAGAACATGCTCCTGATGTACCTGCCCAAACCTTGCCTTTTGAGGAGCTAGAACCCTCTCCAGATTAGCCAAACAATGAGGGCGGAGCAAGATACATTGCTCCACCCTCATCATGGCCTCTAGTCCTGTGTAATGGGTTGATAAAGCTCTACCATGACGCCGCCCGTGCTTCTTGGGTGCGTAAATGCGTAAAGCGTACCGTCATGGCGCAAGCGCGGCACATCGTTGATGAGTTCAAAGCCTTTTTCAGTCAAGTGTGCCATCACAGCTTTAATGTCATCTACTTCGATACAAATATGATGTTGCCCTTCGCCTTTTTTAGCGACGAACTTTGCGATTCCGCTATCTACCGTCGTCGGGCTGATAAGCTCGATAGTACTCGCTTCGCCAGCGTTTAAAAAGATAATTTCCACAGCTTCGTCAGCATTCAGTTCTTCTTTTTGCACGGTTAACCCTAGCCCATCTCGCCAGAAACTTAACGCTTGCTGAAGGTTAGTCGTCACGATACCCACATGATTTAAAAGTCGCTTGGTCATAATTCTTCCCTTGTATATGCCTGTTGGCTGAATGAGATGTTATAATATGGCTGGTTATCCGTAAATAGTATGGAGTTGTTATAACATGGTTATTGCAGACAGACCTACCACCCCTTTAACACTATCTATGACCGATGAGCACGAGTCTTTGGTGCAAGCCGTGCGTACATTTGCCCAGAAAGAGATTATGCCCATTGCCGAAGAATTCGATGAAAGCGGCGAATTCCCGTTAGCAACCGTGCGTAAGATGGGCGAAATGGGTTTAATGGGCATCGAAGTGCCGGAAGAATACGGCGGTGCGGGTATGGATACGTTCTCTTATGTGCTAACGATGATAGAAATTGCCAAAGCAGATGTTAGCCACAGCACCATTTTAAGTGTCAATAATTCTCTTTATTGCTATGGACTTATGAAATTTGGGACTGAAGATCAAAAAAATAAATTTATTACCCCCATCGCCACTGGCGAGAAAATCGGCGCGTACAGCTTAACCGAGCCGATGTCCGGTAGTGACGCGGCGACAATGGCAAGCCGTGCTGTCCTTAACGAAGCAGGCACGCATTATATCATCAATGGTACCAAAAGCTGGGTGACCAGTGGGCCAGTCGCAGATTATATCGTGCTTTTTACCATGACTAACCCAGAAAAAGGCAATAAAGGAATCACCGCATTTTTGATCGACGCCAGTCAACCCGGTTTTATTCGAGGAAAGAAAGAGCCAAAGCTCGGCATCCGCGCCAGCGCAACGAGCGAAATCCGCTTTGAAAATTACGAATGTCCGGTTGAGAATATTCTGGGCAACGTGGGTGACGGCTTTAAAATTGCCATGACCGTACTGGACGCTGGACGGATCGGCATTGCGGCACAGGCGCTTGGTGTGGCGGAGGCCGCTTACGAAGCCTCTTTAGACTATGCACGCACCCGGCAAGCCTTTGGCGGCGCAATCGGCCAGAATCAAATGATTCAGCAAAAAATTGCAGATATGAAAACTCAGCTTGAAGCGGCTCGGCTGATGGTGTATAACGCGGTGCTTGCCAAACAGCGCGCCGCAACACAAGGAGGGCGCTTTACACTAGAAGCCAGCATGGCGAAGCTGTTTGCCAGCGAAGCGGCCATGTTCATTACGGATGAGGCGGTGCAAATCCACGGGGGCATGGGCTATAGCAAAGAGATGCCCGTGGAGCGTTATTATCGTGATGCGCGTATCACCCGGATTTATGAAGGCACCAGCGAAATTCAGCGTATGGTCATCGCCCGTAACGAATTAGGCTTGCGCTAATGCGTGCCGCAGTTTTTAGCGCACATGGCGGGCTGGAAAATCTAACCGTTGTTGATGACCTGCCTGTGCCAGAACCCGCACGCGGCGAAGTCCGGCTGAGGATGAAAGCGGCCGCTTTAAATCGGCTTGATTTATGGGTACGGTGGGGATGGCCGGGACTCAATCTAGCATTACCGCACATCGTGTGTGCAGATGGAGCCGGGATTGTTGACGCGGTAGGGGATGGCGTCACGACATTTCAGCCGGGTGATGCTGTGAGCATTAACCCTAGCATCCTGCCGGCAAACAGCCCTGCCCTGCTTACAGGCATCGAGAATCAATCGCGTGATTTACATATTTTAGGTGAAAGTGTTCCGGGTGTCGCGGCGGAATATGTCGTCTTACCAGAGCGCAATCTACACAAAATGCCGCCAGACTTCAGCTTCGAGGGCGCGGCGGCGGCAGGGTTAGTCTATGTAACCGCGTGGCATTCCCTGATGACTCGTGGCGCCCTACGAGCGGGAGAATCCGTGCTGATTGTCGGCGCGGGGGGAGGTGTTAACAGTGCCAGCATCCAGATTGCAAAGTTGGCAGGTGCTAAGGTATATGTGGTAGGCAGTAACGCGGAAAAATGCGCCCAAGCGCACGAACTCGGCGCAGATGTGACCATCAACCGTGAGGAAGAGCCGAGTTGGTCAAAGGCGATGTATAAACTGACGAATAAACAAGGCGTGGATATTGTCATTGATAATGTCGGCCATGCAACATTAGCGGATAGCATCCGTTCAGCGCGGGTTGGCGGGCGCATTTTGATTGTTGGCAACACCAGTGGGCCATTTGTTGAGCTTGACCTGCGTCAAATCTTCGCACGTCAGGTCAGCATCATCGGTAGCACAATGGGGCCACACCAAGACTACATGCGCGTGATGGATTTGGTATTTTCCGGTCAGTTAAACCCAGTCATCGGGGCAGTATTGCCATTAAGCGAAATCCAGGAAGCACAACGTAAACTGGAAGAATTTGATGTGTTTGGTAAAGTCGTGCTGACAATCGACTAACCCATGAGTAACTATATTGAGAACGAAGTTAAGCTGTATGTGCCGGATTTAAAACAGGTTGAATCCGGCCTGTTACATTTGGGGGCGGAGTGCGTTGTGCCGCGAACTTACGAACGAAACGTGCGCTATGACACAACCGATGGTACGTTATCCAGTCGTGGTGTCGTGCTTCGCCTGCGTGAAGATAACGGCCTGCGCCTGACGTACAAAGAGCCAGCAACACACGCGGGAGATGGTATTACCTCACGCTTTGAGGCAGAAGTGTCTATCAGCGATTTTGACACAATGCACTTGATTTTAGACCGTCTGGGTTTTAAGCCGTATGTTGTATACGAAAAATATCGTACAACTTATCACTACCACCAAACAGAAATTGTGCTAGACGAGATGCCCTATGGGAATTTTGTCGAAATTGAGGGAGAAACAAGCAATATTCAACAGGTGATTATTGACCTTAGCCTACAAAGTGCTACAAGAATGGGCAGTAATTATCTGGCGATATTTGAGCATGTTAAGCAAGTGCTTAAATTAGAGTTTGACGACTTAACGTTTGACAACTTTAAAGGCGTGACTGTGCCTTTTGATGCACTGACACAATTGTAATATGTACATCATACTGTGGCTTTTGCTTGTGTTGAACATCAGCGCACTATGGCAAATTATCGCACAGTCATCTATTTTATCTTCTGTGTTTCCCATTGCATTACAATTATCTGTCACGTTAGGATGGATAGCATTATTTACGTTCGCTATTTTGCGTTACGGTAAAAGCAAATCCCGTGTCATATGGCTGATATGCGGGTTTATATTGTATAGTGCGGTACGCCTTGTGTTATTCGCACAAACAGATTATGACCGTCAGCGTGCCCCATTCTTGCTGATGACGGCATTTATCATAACCGGGTTTATGCTAGCCGTGTGGCTAGTAAAGGCACGGAGGGGACATCAAAAAAAGGAGAAATTTACGGATGACAGACAACCAGAAAATACTTGATTTACAAGAACGCCGCGCCGCTAGTCATGCGGGCGGCGGGCCAGATCGAGTCCAGGTACAAAAAGGGAAAGGCCGTAACACTGCTTACGAACGCCTCGACATCCTGCTTGATCCCGGTAGCTTCCGCGAGATTGATGCTTTTGTGGAGCATCGTTCCACAAATTTCGGCCTGGATAAAAAGACGTATCCAGGCGATAGCGTTGTCACTGGATGGGGCACGGTGGACGGGCGACTAGTCTATGTGTATTCACAGGATTTCACCGTATTAGGCGGTAGTTTAAGCGAAGTTCACGCGCAAAAGATTATCAAAATCATGAATATGGCGATGAAATCCGGTGCGCCCGTTATTGGCTTAAACGATAGTGGCGGCGCACGGATTCAGGAAGGCGTTGAAAGCCTGGCAGGTTATGCAGAAATCTTCCTGAATAACACATTGGCAAGCGGTGTCATCCCACAGATTAGTGTCATCATGGGGCCGTGTGCAGGTGGTGCGGTCTATAGCCCGGCACTAACAGATTTTACCATCATGGTAAAAGACACAAGCTATATGTTCATCACTGGGCCAAATGTTGTTAAGCAAGTCCTGAATGAAGATGTCACATTTGAGGAATTAGGCGGAGCCAGCGTCCATGCTGGCAAAAGCGGCGTAGCACATTTCGTCGCAGACGACGAAGCGCAATCCCTTCTGCTGGTGCGTGAATTACTAAGCTACCTGCCCCAGAACAACATGGAAGACGCGCCATTTGTTGCCTCAACCGATGATCCAATCCGTGTTAATGCGGAACTAGATACCATCATCCCCGAAGACCCCAACAAGCCTTATGACATCAAAGATGTGGTTGAAAAAATCGTGGACGACGGCATCTTCTTTGAGGTTCACGAAAACTACGCGGCGAACATTGTCGTCGGTTATGCGCGTCTAGGCGGGCACAGTGTCGGCATTGTGGCGAACCAACCGATGGTATTGGCCGGTGTGCTAGACATCAACGCCAGTCAAAAAGCCGCTCGCTTCATCCGCACTTGTGATTCATTCAATATTCCGATTATCACCTTTGTCGATGTTCCGGGCTATTTACCGGGCAAAGACCAGGAACACAACGGCATCATTATGTCCGGCGCGAAGTTGCTATACGCCTATTGCGAAGCTACTGTGCCGAAATTAACGGTCACAACCCGTAAATCCTATGGTGGCGCGTACTGCGTGATGAGTAGCAAGCACATTCGCGGAGACTTAAACCTTGCATGGCCAACAGCCGAAATTGCAGTAATGGGGCCAGAGGGCGCGGTCGAGATCATCTATCGCCGCGAAATTGAAACGGCTGATGACCCGGTAGCAAAGAAAAAAGAATTAGCCGCCGAATATCGTCAAAAGTTCGCCACGCCCTATATCGCCGCATCACGCGGCTTTGTGGATGATGTCATCGAGCCGCGCGATACCCGTGCCCGGTTGATTAACGCGCTGGAGGTCTTCCAGAATAAGCGCGACACTAATCCGCCGAAGAAGCACGGGAACATTCCGCTTTAAGGGAGGGCAAATATGCCAGATACAGTTAGAATTAACAAGTTGCTGGTCGCCAATCGCGGCGAAATCGCTATTCGTGTTATCCGTGCCTGCCGTGACTTAGGCATTGCCACTGTTGCCGTTTACTCCGATGCAGACCGCGCCGCGCTCCATGTGCGTTACGCGGATGAAGCCGTCTACATTGGTGGGTCACGCCCGGCAGAAAGCTATCTACGTAAAGATGTGATTATCCAAGCCGCCAAGCAAACAGGCGCGGATGCTATCCATCCGGGTTACGGATTTTTAGCGGAAAATGCGGATTTTGCCCAACAGGTCATTGACGCAGGTATTGTATGGGTAGGCCCTTCTCCCTATGCTATTGCTATTATGGGTGATAAACACGAAGCCCGTAAAGCTGTAACCGCGCACGGTGTACCCCTCATCCCAGGCACAGCCGCCGGTTTACCAGATGATGAACTCATCGCCGCCGCCCGTAAAATTGGCTTCCCGGTTCTCATCAAAGCTGTGGCAGGTGGCGGTGGTAAAGGGATGCGCGATGTACATTCCGAAAAAGATTTTGCGGAAGCATTAGCCACCGCTCGCAGAGAAGCAGAAAGCGCCTTCGGTAATGGCGATGTCTATGTCGAGAAGTTGCTAATCGGCGCACGGCACATCGAATTTCAGATTTTAGCCGATATGCACGGCAACACCATTCACTTAGGCGAACGCGAGTGTAGCATTCAGCGCCGACACCAGAAGTTAGTGGAAGAATCTCCTAGCCCGTTTGTAGACCCCGACTTGCGCGAACGCATGGGTAACATGGCGATAGCCGCCGCAAAATCTGTGGATTACGTTAATGCCGGGACAATTGAATGTCTGGTCGATAAAGACAAGAACTTCTACTTTTTGGAGATGAATACCCGCCTACAGGTAGAGCATCCGGTCACGGAGCTTGTCACGGGGGTGGACATCGTAAAAGAGCAAATCCGCATTGCGCGTGGTCGCCCGATGACACATACTCAGAGCATCACAAAGCCGCGTGGATGGGCGATAGAGTGCCGCATCAACGCGGAAGACCCGTACACAAACTTTATGCCCTCAACGGGTAAAATCACGACAATGATTACCCCTTCCGGGCCGGGTGTGCGTGTTGATAGTGGGGTTTATGCTGGTTCGGAGATTACGCCCTACTACGACAGCATGATTGCTAAACTCATCACATGGGGGGAGACACGTTCCGAAGCTATGTTACGGATGCGCCGTGCTTTGGCTGAATACACCATCATGGGCTTAAAGCACAATATCCCCTTCCATATTAACCTGATGAACAGCTTTAGTTTCATCGCTGGACAGATTGACACGAACTTTGTCGAGCAACGTTTTAGTATGGACACTTACGAGAATGCCCCCACTGAGGCAGAATTGGAAACGGCCGTTATCGCCGCGACACTATATGCACATCGCAAACGTCAGTTGGCATCTCAGGTTGTCGCGCCACGCCAGCGTGACGCTAGTAACTGGAAATGGGTCAGCCGTTGGGAAAGGATGCGAAAATGAAATATGTGACGATACTCAACGGTGAGCAATATGAAGTTGAAATCGACAAAGATGGAAATGTCAGCGTCAATGGTGAAGCGCGTGATGTTGACTTTATGACGCTTGGGCCGTCGCTTTATTCAATCATCAGCAATAACAAATCTATCGAATTGGTCATTGATGATGAAGCCGGGAATGTTGGCGTGATGATGAATGGCCGCATGTACGAGACACAAGTGCTCGATGAGCGTTCCATGCTGATGGCACAACGCAAAGGCGGGTTGACCACAAGTTCAGGGGAAGTCATTGCCCCGATGCCGGGCTTGGTGGTCGCCATTCCTATCGAAGTTGGGGATAGGGTTGAAAAAGGCCAAACGGTCGTCATCTTAGAGTCAATGAAGATGCAGAATGAGCTTAAAGCACCGATTGACGGCACCGTGCAGACCATTAACGCCAGCGCAGGCCAAAGTGTAGAAAAGAATAATCTGCTGGCTATCATCGTACCAGATAGCGAAAGCTAGAACGACTATTAGCACCCTTTAGAACATACCACAGGGGGTTGTATCCAGCATAACAACCATATACCCTGTGGTATTTATGTATGCTACAATAGAACTTATTTTCTGAACCTTTGTTTGACAAACGCCATATCTGTGTCCTAGAATGTGCGCTATGTTATCCGCGTAGAGAAGTGCGTAAGGGATTAAAGCATGACAAATGACATTCGGCAGGTCAACATCGAACGTGAGATGCGCGAAGCTTACCTTGATTATGCGATGAGCGTCATTGTAAGCCGTGCCTTGCCAGACGCCCGCGATGGTCTGAAACCTGTACATCGGCGTATTTTGTACGCGATGTACGACATGGGTTTACGGGCGGATACTCCTTATCGCAAAAGTGCGCGTGTTGTCGGCGAAGTACTTGGCAAATATCATCCACATGGCGATGTGGCGGTATACGAAGCAATGGTACGTATGGCGCAGGATTTTTCCATGCGTTATCTATTGGTAGAGGGTCAGGGGAACTTCGGCAGTATTGACGGTGATAGCCCTGCCGCGATGCGTTATACCGAAGCCCGCATGGGCGAGCTAGGCGAAGAATTACTGGTAGACATCGGCAAAGAAACCGTTGATTTTACGGAAAATTTTGATGGTAGCCTATCAGAGCCATCTGTGTTGCCATCCAGTATTCCAAATTTGTTGGTCAATGGGTCATCTGGCATTGCTGTAGGTATGTCTACAAACATCCCTCCCCATAACTTGGGCGAGATTGTGGACGCGCTAAACTATATGATTGAAAATTGGGACACCTACGACGACATCAGCGTGACAGATTTGATGCAATTCGTTAAAGGGCCAGATTTTCCCACCGGCGGCATCGTCTATCGACACAGTGAAGGCGGTGAAGACGAAGACACACTCGTTACAGCCTATGCCACAGGTCAAGGGAAATTGATTGTCCGTGCTAAAGCCTATATCGAAGATATGGGGCGTGGGAAGTCGCGCATCATCATTAGCGAGCTACCCTATCAGGTGAACAAAACCACGTTGATAGAGCGCATCGCCAAACTGGTGCAGGATGGCAAGCTAGAGGGACTTTCCGACTTACGCGACGAAAGTGACCGTAATGGAATGCGCCTTGTGATAGAACTTCAGCGTGGGGTTCCTGCATCGGATGTGTTGCCCAGACTATTTAAGCTGACACCGATGCAAGATACGTTTAGCATCCGTTTACTGGCTTTGGTAGATGGTCAGCCCCGTTTGCTATCGCTCAAGCAAGCGTTGAGGGTGTATCTCAATCACCGCCTGGAAATCATCCGTCGCCGGAGTGAACATGACTTAGCCCGCGCCAAAGAACGCGCCCACATCCTGGAAGGCTTGTTGAAGGCACTCGACTCACTCGATGAGGTGATTGATACCATCCGGCGCTCGCAAACAGTAGAAACAGCGCGCACAAATCTGATGAAAAATCTCGACATCAGCGAATTACAAGCTCAGGCCATCCTTGATATGCAACTGCGGCGACTAGCATCGCTGGAGCGCAAAAAAATCAAGGAAGAACACGACGAAAAAGTGAGGCTCATCACTTATCTGGAAGGCTTGCTCCGGAGTCAGGAAAAAATGCGGAGTGTTGTCTCCGAAGAACTCAACACGATTAAATCGGCATATAATGACTCCCGCCGAACAATCATCGTGAATGGGCAAGTGAACAATACCACCACAGAAAACCTGATGATACCGGACGAAACGACATGGATGACCTTTAGTTGGAGTGGCAAGTTAGCGCGAATGCGAGATAGCGGCCCGCCGAAAGTAACCACAGCCATCAAAGAACCCCCACGTTTTATTCTGCAAGGGTCAACCACACATACGCTATATCTTTTTACATCAGATGGCTTATGCGCTACAGTGCCAGTACAGCAACTTAATCAAGTCGATGAATTTGAGCAAGGCACAGCATTCTATGATTTGTGTGGGCTAAGTGCTGACGACGAAGTTGTAGGGATATTGAGTTTGCCCAGTGGTGTTGAGTATGGTTATCTATTCCTGGCAACAGCTAGCGCACAGGTCAAGCGTTTACGGCTGGCGGATTTACCAGGCATGAGTTCTAAGCCATTCCCAATCATGAATGTGAGCGCGGAAGATAAGCTCATCAAAGTGCTGACAACTGACGGCGCACGCGAAATTATCTTGACAACAAACGAAGCACAGAGCATCCGCTTTAAAGAGTCAGAAGTGCGTCCTACGGGACTACAAGCGGGTGGTATGCGCGGCATCAAGATAGCTAGTCAGCGTGGACGTGTGATAGATGCTAGTATCGCCATTAGCGGCGGCTATGTGTGGTCTATCACAGATGATGGAATTGCAAAAATATCTGCATGTGATGACTACCCCACACAAGGACGTGCGGGCGGTGGTGTGATTGCGATGCGTTTGCCAAAAACCAGCCGAGAGCTTGTCGCAGGCACAATTGGCAAAGCCAATGACATGATTATTGTGCTATCCAACAAGGGCAAGCCGAAGTACATGAGCATCGGTGTTGCAGAAGAAGTCAAGCGGGGACGAGCCGGCGGGAAGGACGTGTTCTCTATGACACGCAAGGACGAAGCTGTGTTCGGTGTGGTCAACTATCAGCCACTTTACCAGCGTCTTGATGAGCCGATAGCGGAGGAAGAACCAGGCGAGTCCGTCCAAGAGGATTAGCCATATTCCGCGATAACCTGCGGATCAGTCTCCATTGCACGGGATGATGCTAACAAACTAGGGGCGTCATCCTGTGCAATTTGTCGTATTGCCCAAACTGCGTGAGCGCGGATAAGGGATGATTCGCTGTGTAACAAAGTAGCCAAAAGCGGTAATGCTGATGAATCCCCCCAGTTACCTACAGCCACGCACACATTCCGCAGGAAACGTGCATGTTTAATCCTTAGCATGGGTG
>DAIMZF010000026.1:0-35956 GCA_036734085.1 Aggregatilineales bacterium | reverse complement strand
TGAGGGGGGCTGTTATAGCCTCTGGTGGGGTAAGCACAGCGCGTGGAATCAACCAGCGCATAAGGCAGACCTTCATCCGGGCGGATGACGGACTGCAACAATTGTTGATAGCTGAAGGCAAGCGCGGCGTCGGTATCAGGATCACCCGTTTCAATCTGTGGTATGGCTTGTGCCGCCGCTTCGATATTGGCGAAGGCTTTGTCCCAATCCTGCGAAAGCCAGAATTTCGCCAGCGCCAACGACGCTGATTTAGTGCTAAGGCCAGCATGTACCCACCGTATTTTTTGACTCTGCCCGGCAGGAATGGTCAGTTCTGCGCTGATGTTCAGGGTTTTTAAGTCCGCGATGGTCGCGCCTTCCAACATTACCATCGGCTCTAACTCTGGTAAGAAACCCAGTGAGAGCGCATATTGACCGAGAAGAGATTCTTCTTCAAAGGGGTGGATGGCCTTTTGCACACTAGACGATTCTCGCAGAACATCGGCGAGCAAGTCCGCACGAAGCGTTTCTGTTTGATGACCGTTGTTAGTCAGGGTGTAGCGCACGCCAACCGCCTGCGATTCCATGACCCAAAATTCTGCGATGAAATGAATATCTGCGGTGATTTGGCCTTGTGTGCGGGCAAAGCCAGGCGCAACACTCACAAAGGTGGGCGGGACAGCATACGCCTGGTATTGCAGGACTGCCCGGTTGTTGTGCCACCATGCAACCCGCAAGTTGGTTTGTTTTACGCGACGCCCGTAGTCCGTTTGCAAGGTGAGCGTCTCTGTATGGACATCCCCAACTTCCAACAGCCAGACATGGTCATTATGCTGGTGTGTCTGGCTGATGCGTGCATCCGCCGCCAACCGCAACATATACGGCGAGTCCGTGTTAACCTGCCAGCGTTTAAGCTCCCCCATCATCCGCCCCCTAGTTGTTTTTGTGGTTATTCGTCGGTGTTTGCGTCCGAAGTACGCTCAATCAGAGACCATGTACCATCAAGTTCATCAAATTGGATGAAAGTACCGTCCCGCCCGGAGAAGCGATGCAAACCCGGCCCAGCGATGTATTCACCGTCTTCGTCTAGTGTACCGCCATATTCATAAATGTAATCAACCCAAAAGCCGTATTCATCCCCCAAGCCCCAGCCGAGTTCGTTACGCACCAAATCATTTTCTCGCCAGAGCTTGCCAAAGCCGCGTATGGGCTGGACAAAGCCCTCTGGAACTTCGATGCTGGGGTCACTCTCTGGCAGACCGTCGCGCCATGTGTCATCATAGACCGCCCACAGGCCGGAACGCCCATCGGTATCATCATTAATGAGTACCCAAATCTGCTCTAAGGGTTGAATGTAGTACATGCGGCCACGCTCGAATAACTGCTCGGCCACGATGATCGGCTCCATAACAGGGGCAGGGAAATTATCCGGCTGTGTTTGTATGGCCGTTGCTTGCGGCACCGGGCTAGATGTCGGCACTGGCGTTTGTGTGGGCGGTGGGGGTGGTAATGGCGTGGCCTCCGCCTGAGCAACTACCGTGCTTTCGTCATCCGGTGTTGCAGTTACAACAACGACACGGGTAACTTCAACTGTTACTTCCATGAGATATTGCGTTTCACGAATCTGCTGACAAGCACCAACAAAGAGCATCATGCCAAGCAGAATGACCAACGCAGTTATTTTTGAAGTCACACCCATTCGATTCTTTACCTCGTTTTGTTATAAATAGAAAAGCGCAAACAACGTGCGCCATGCTATTTTGATTGTATCAGAGGGCTATAGACTTGCAAGAGAGCGTAGGCCAAACGTGCAATCAGGCTTAAAATATGATAGGAAATCCGCTAAACTTTGCAGGACAAGACCTTTATATCAAACATAATTGGAGCAGATACCCCCAATGGAAGAAAACGGCGGACGTACTCAGTGGTATGTTATTGGTATGGCGTTAAGCATCGTGGTCGTCACTTTGCTGGTGTTAATGGCGATTATCTTCACCTTTGTGCTGACGGTAGATAGCGGCGGCGCAGTCGTGGAGGGTGACGTTCCAGCATTGATTGAAGAAGATGAACCAGTGGCGGAAGAAATTATTGTTGATGACGAAGTAAATGAAGACCCCGCCGACACAGACGAAACCGAAGACAGCGATGATACCGAATAAGCCAAAGCCAGCCGGGATAACCCTCAACAAAACAGAGGGTTATCTGGAAATTATGTGGAACATCAACAATGAAATCGCACGCTACCCTTTGCCCCAACTGCGCGAAGCGTGCCCATGCGTGCAATGTCGGGGCGGGCACGCTTATATGACGCCTGCCTATGACCCTAAAGACCTGCTCACAATTCCGTTAACCCCAGCACGGGCTTATGGCATTAAGGATATTCAACTAGTCGGCAACTATGCACTTCAGCCTATTTGGGAAGATGACCATGCAACAGGTATCTACACATGGGAATATCTGCACAAATTACGCCCGACGCAAAACCCCTAATCCCTGCGCCGAGCGTTGTCTTTAGGCTTTAATCCTGCTGAATAAAATGAGAAAGTGTGACTTTCTCATTCAAATTTGTGCGATTTGCACAATGTAATCCCCTATTACTGACTTCATTCACTTTAATCCAAGACTCGCATTAGATATAATGAACGTGACTGAATAACTTTCAGGCAAAAAACACCGTATGTTTTCCCAACTGTTTTTGAGAGGATACTTTTAAATGAAACGTACAAAATTGTTTCTACTTAGTGCGCTAAGCGCCGTCTTGATGGCGGTCATTAGCATCGTTCCGGCTGTTATGGCACAGGGTGAGACCTTGGTCATCTGGGCAGACGGCGAGCGCGCCCCGTTGTTAATTGAACTTGGTGCAGAGTTTGAAGCTAACTTCGGCGTGAGCATCACCGTTCGTGAAATTGGCTTGGGCGATGCCCGTCAAGAACTCCTCAACTTTGGCGAGTCTGGCGAAGGCCCGGACATTTTGATCCAGCCACACGATAATGTGGGGCAACTCGTCAATAATGGCGCAATCCTCCCGCTTGATTTGGGCGACCTTTCCAGCCTGTTCTCGCCGCTTGCCCTGGACTTGTTCAGCTATCAGGGTGAACTGTGGGCGCTCCCGTACCAAACTGAAAACGTGGCGCTCATCCGCAATGTAGACCTCGTGCCGGAAGCCCCCAGCACATGGCAAGAAGTGACAGAAATCGCACGCGAATTACGCGAAAGTGGCGCGGCGGAATATGGCTTCCTGGTACAGACTGGTGACGCTTACCACAACCACCCCATCTATTCCGCGTTTGGTGGCTACATCTTCGGTAATACACCGGATGGTGGTTACAACCCGGCAGATGTCGGCTTTGATAGCGAAGGCGGCCTAGCGGCGGCTGAGTGGTTGGGTGAAATGTATGGTGAAGGCCTGATGGTTCCCAACGTCGGCAACGACGAAATCTTCTCCTTATTTGAAGCGGGTGAACTGGCAATGTTCATCACCGGCCCCTGGTTTAGCCAACGTATTGTCGACTCTGCCGAACTGGGTGGTTTTGAATACGCGATTAGCAGCTTCCCGGGTGCAGAAGGTGCTTTAGAAGAAGGTCTGCCGTTCCTGGGTGGTCAGGGCTTTATGATTAGCGCATTCTCCACCCAACCGTTGCTGGCTCAACAATTCCTGTTCGAGTTCATCGCTACACAAGACGTGATGCAACAACTGACTGACCGCCTGCCGGTATTTGCTGGTGTCGTCAGCACAGACCCGAACATCGCCGACTTCGTGGCGGCAGGTGAAAACGCCATCCCGATGCCCAACATCCCAGAAATGGCGGCAGTATGGGCAGGCGCTGGTAGTGCATTAACACTTGTGAGCCAAGGCGAAGATGCCGCCCAGAGCTTCCTTGATGGTGGTGTACAAATCCGCGAATCTATCGTGCTGGTTCAGTCCGAAGAGCGCATCATCGGCTTGCCCGGTAGCTTACAAGCCGCCGCAGGTTGCCCGGCCGACTGGGATCCGGCTTGTGAAGTGACCTTCTTTACCGCCGTTGGCGACGGCATCTACACGCTGACGCTGACAATCCCGGCAGGTGAATACGAATTTAAGGTCGCCATGAATGGCGGCTGGGGTGAAAACTACGGCTTAGGCGGCATCGCTGATGGCCCGAATATCCCGCTCGTTCTTGAAGAAGAAACCGAAGTCACCTTTACTTTTGATGACAACACCAAGATTCTGACTGACAGCGTCTATGGTGAGCGCATCGACGGCTAATTAACAATCATGAGCGTAAAAACTCAAAAAGCGCGGTCTCAGAGAGACCGCGCTTTTTCAAACCAAGAGACGAATGTCGTGGTTGCCATACTAAAGATATTGGGTTTAATGTTGCTCAATGCTTTTGGTCTGATAATTGCCTATAGTTTACTGCGGGAGGGTGAAGCAGGCTTCGGTCTGGTGGTCGCCATCATCGTCATTGGCTCTAACCTGATTATTTTAGTGCCAAATTTATATCCTCTACGGTGGATGTTACCGGGCTTGGCATTAATTACGTTACTGGTTATTTACCCGGTGCTATACACTGTGCAAAACGCCTTCACAAATTACGGTGACGGCCACTTGTTCGGCAAAAGACAATCTATACGGTTAATCAGTGAGCGTGGTTATGTGCCTACGGATGCCCGCACCTTTACTTATACGGTGTATGGCAGTGGCGAAGATGACTTCGCCTTGTGGCTGGTCGATGACCGCACCGGAGAAATCTTCTTTGCTAAACAAGGGGAGGCGTTAGAAGCAGTCTCGTTATCAGACTTCGGCTTTCAGTTACTTACTTCGCCAGCATCCGATGGTTATGTCGCACTGGCACAACCGGGCGCACTCATCGGTGCGTTGGGTGGGCAGACCGTTGAATTTGAATTCGCGGAACCTGTGGGACTTATCGCGGTGGCGCTGGCATCGCCGCAGAGTGTGACGACAGACGCCCGTTATATCATACAAGCGACCCAAAGCACCCTTTACGATAGCGTTACTGAAACCACCGTGCCTGTCACGATCCTGCAACGCGGGGATGAATTCGGCTTTGCGTGGGAAACAGAAGACGGGCAAAGCATCATCGCCCGGCCTAATGAGCCAATCTACACAGGCGATTTGCCTATTGTGGAAGGTTACACACAGGTTGCTTCCACTGCCCTGTTAGATGCTGGCCTTGCATCGCTGTCGTTTGATGTTCCTATCGGCACGGTAGCAATCGAGCCTATAGACCCGGTGACAGCCGATAGTTTCGGAATCTTTAATGTGTCGCCGCAATACGTTTATGACCCAGTACAGGGATTAACCATCAACCAGCGCAACGGCCGCATTTATGACACAACTTACTTCCAAAATGAAGCAGGCGACTACGCGCTATGGCTAACGGAAAGCGGCGGTGTGGGACGGATTACCCGTGCATTGATGATTCTGCCCGACCAGAATATCCGTGAGTTAGACATCACCAACCGTCGAATTCTGGAAACGCTGAACATCCGTCTAGCGGCGGGGGCAAGCATCCCAGATAGAATTGGCACGTTCAACCGGGCATCAGCGCCGACTGAAATTGTCGATACATCGCTTGAGGCTGTGACCGTCGGCTTTGATATGCGACCTTTTGACTTTGAAGCGGGTTTCGTCTTCGACATTGAGCAAGGCGTGACCATCGACTATCGCACAGGGTTGGTCTATCAAACAACAGTATATCAGTCGGAAGATGGGCAGTTCGCGCTATGGATGGACAGTGACACGCGCGAAAGAGGCCGACTGGACAAAGTTTTGGCGCGACCTGATGAAACGCTGATTTTAAACAGCACGCCTGCGGTATTCGACGGATACAGACTGGCCCTGACTGACCGCGAACGTGCCGAAGCTGTTGCCTTTTTACAAAATATCGAAGTTGACTACTTTGGAGAGCCAGACGCCGCACCAAATCAACGTGTGGGCATCATCCCGCAACAGCTTGGGCGTGCAGGTCAGCCCTTCTTATTGCGCTATGTATTCAACGAAGTTGAGCAAGTCTTCATAGACTTATCCAGCATTGACGCGGTAGCGGTTGATACTTCCGCCGCTAATCTTGCGACAACCACGCCATATAATACTCCCGGCCTGTTGAGTGTCTTACAGTATTACGCCAACGACGCCACAGGCACATTTGACGCCTCACGCCTGCGTTTTGTCTATAATGAGCAAGAAAACGCATGGGTGGATTTATCCAGCGTGAGCTTAGCCAATGCGGGGGCTACAACAGGGGCAGATATTGCTACAAGGCCACTACCATCTATTCCAGGTTTCGCTAACGCGGGGTTGTTCAACGAATATGCGGAACAGGGTGTCTTTGCACCGCGTGGATGGGTTTATAACGCCACACTGGATGCGTTCATCAACGCAGACGAGAACACCGGACTAGAGACTGCTACAGAGGCTCAATTACGAGAAGCAGGCGTAGCTTATGTTGTGCGTGACCCGCAAACACAGCTTTACATCCCGCGTGGTTGGTTTTACAACGAAGCGACTGACCAATTTATCAACTTAAGCGCGGTTGATTATGAAGGGTTAGATTTAGCCGGGATCGACCTGCAAGAAATCACGGAAGAAATCAGCCAACTGACCAGTGATACACTCGTGGTTTACACAGAATACCCGGAGCAGGATGTCTTCGCACCGGAGGGATGGGCTTACAACGCGGCGGGAAATGCCTTTGTTAATATCGCTGATATACCGCCACGCTTTGACCTGAACGAAATTGACATCACAACGGTAGACCTGAACACAGAAGAGGCGTTTGAACGAGCGACAATCCTGGTGTATGACGAGGAAACGCGCTCTTATGTGCCGCCGTCCTTCTTGTGGGTGAGTGAGATTGATAGTTATGTAGACTTAACCCGCATCCCCGAAGCACAGGCCGCAGATGACCCAAGCGAAGTTATCCGCGAGTTACTGGCAGAAGGGGCTATCACCAATACCATCTCGTTAAGTATCGCCAGTGAGCCATTGTTATATAGCAATGTGCGCCCAGTGCGGAACGACAAAGCAGGCGGATTTATCTATATACCGGGCATACGCTTTGCGGGTATCGACTTAGACGAGTTTAACCCGGCAACAATTGATGTTATCACCGCCGCGCCATTCATTCGCAACCAGACCAACAGCCCACGCATCAGCCCGTTGGTGTATGAGCAGACGCTCATCCGCCCGGTGATTGAAAGCAACCGTTATATTCTGGGCGTAGATGCCAGTGTATCAACGTTGAATCCGGGCTACCGCGTGAACATCGGCCTGGATAACTTCCAACGTCTTGCCAGTGACCAACGCCTGTATGGGCCGTTGATGGACATCTTTGTATGGACGGTAACGTTTGCGCTGTTGTCGGTGTTCATCACGTTTGCGGCGGGCTTGTTCATGGCGATTATCCTGAATGATGAGGGCATCCCTGGCAAGCGCATTATCCGGTCATTGCTCATCATCCCTTATGCCATACCGGGCGTCATCGGTATTATCGTGTGGCAAGGGATGTTGAACCAGAATCTTGGTATTATCACCAATACCGTTGCGGATTTATTCGGCGTGCGCTTGCAGTGGTTTACTGACCCGACGCTGGCTAAAGTGGCGATTCTGTTGGTGAATCTGTGGCTTGGCTACCCCTACATGATGCTGATTTGTAGCGGGGCGCTACAGTCTATCCCGTCGGATGTGTATGAAGCCGCCGCCGTAGATGGCGCTAAGCCGTTACAACGGTTCTGGAGCATCACCCTGCCCTTGTTGCTGGTGACTGTGGGGCCGCTGTTGATTGCGTCATTCACGTTTAACTTCAACAACTATCTTTTGATTGAACTGCTAACGCAAGGCAACCCGCCGATACCCGGCACGCCCACGCCCGCAGGTTACACTGACATCTTAATCAGCTATACGTATAACTTAGCGTTCGGCACAGACCGAGGGGCACAGTACGGTTACGCATCGGCCATCACGATCGTTATCTTCGCGCTAGTCGCTGTTGTGACTATGATTCAGTTCCGCTTTACGAGACAGTGGGAAGAGGTGGGCGAAAATGTCTGAGAAAGTACAAAAACAAGATCAAATCGTCACCAACTCCGGCGGTTCTGGCACACATGGAGAAAGCCGAATGGTTGTCTCCCGGCGTGACCGTATTACATCGCTCACGGTGCGGCTGACCGTCATCAGCATTGCGGTGGTGTTTGCGTTATTCCCAGTGTTGTTCATCGTTTCATCAGCGTTTAATCCGACGGGCACACTGTCTACACAGACGTTCATCCCGGCACGAGTGGAGAACGTGAGTGACTTAACGATTAACTTTCGGGCATTGATGATTGACAGATTGGACATCTACCCTTTCTGGAACTGGCTTCGTAATTCGTTCATCGTGGCAAGCACTAGCACGATTCTGGTGGTGCTCATCACCGCCTTGAGCGCGTATAGCTTCAGCCGGTTTCGCTTTAGAGGGCGGCGGCAATTGTTGCTCGGAATCCTGCTGATTCAAGCATTTCCCAATTTGCTATCGTTGATTGCTTTGTTTCTCATCCTGTTGGAAATCGGACGCCTAGCGGATGCTATTCCGATTGTGTTGCCGTTCCTGTCATTTATTGATTGGAGCTTCCTGCGGCTATTCGGCTTGAACAGTCTGGGCGGCCTCATCCTGATTTACATGGGCGGGGCGATGGGCATTAACACATGGCTGATGAAGGGTTTCTTCGACTCTGTGCCGCGTGATATTGACGAATCCGCGTTGGTGGATGGCGCAACACACTGGCAAATCTTCTGGACGTTAATATTCCCGCTTGTTCGGCCTATTCTGGCAGTGGTGGGGGTGCTGGCATTTGTCGGCACATTCAATGAATTTGTGCTGGCGCGGGTTGTGTTGCGATCCCAGGATAATTGGACGCTGATGGTAGGGTTATATAACTTCATCAGTGCGGAGTTTAACCGGGATTGGGGCAAGTTCGCGGCGGGGGCGCTGGTCTCCGGCATACCGACGGTCGTGCTGTATCTGGCATTGCAAAATCAAATCGTGGGTGGCCTGACACAAGGCGCAGTCAAGGGTTAAAAGCCTCACTCTGCTAAAGCTAGTCTGCAAAGCTATTAAGGGGCATGAAAAAACATCATGCCCCTTTTTTGTCGCTTATTGGCCGTCGCTGGCGTTTATCTCGAAGGCTTCCGGCGTCCATGTGGGGCGGAGTGTTGCGGTTAACGAGATAGCTTGTTCCGAAGATGGGTTATAGTACAAACTGGGGTCATTATTAAATAGAAATGACTGTGAGGCCATGTTTTGCACGATAGGGTCATTCGCACCGTAGTTGCATTCATCCGGTGTTGGGATGTACCCCTCACGAGGCTCTGACAAGCCTAAGGTGGGATTGTACTGATTGAATACGCGCATGGATGTATGCGCCAACGTGGGCAGTGAGTCAAAGACGAAGTTCAAAAAGCCGGGTTCGTGTAACATCATCACCATCACATAATCACCGCCGGGTGTGTAGAATACGGCGGCATTGCCGTGTGTGTCCGTCACCCATCCGTGTTTGTGTGATACACGGATCCCTTCCGGTGCGCCGGCCTTTAGCAAACCGTCCACCGTGTTTTCCCCCATGATGTAAAGCATCTTACGGCATTCCTGTGGGGTAAACGCGCCATCAAAATTATCAATCAGTGGGCCGCTTTCGTTGTAGGCACACTCGTACATATTTGCCAGTAACCACCCCATTTCCTCTACCGTCATTTGATTGGTCGGATTGGGGTTAGAGCGCACCTGGTCGGCATCGGTCTGCGGGACTTGGGCCGGACGTGGCGGGGGGGTAGACGTTGCAAAGGCGGTGGTTGTGTCATAAGGTGCAGTGATAAAGGTGCGTGTCATGCCTAGATCGCGCAGGAGTTGGGTGGTGTTCTCCGCACCGAGTAGCGCATCACCGCCACCAACCGCCGCCAACAGGCGATTAGTGGCGACATTCTCGCTACAAATCATGGTGTTGGCGATGTCGCGGGCATCCGCTAAATCTGGTGAGGCATCCATCACGCCGAAGTACGCTAGCAGAATCGCAATTTTATTGATGCTTGTTCCACTAAAGGCAAATTCATTACCATAGGTGATTGCCTCACCTGTTTGTAAATCCTGTAGATAAAGCGCCCCAAAACGCTGAGATTCCAATGTGAAGTTACGGCTGAGGATATAGTTCCACAGCAAATCGCCAAGAGCGCCGAACGTTTCGCTCACCGGGATGGCCTGCTCACCCGGAACACTGCTGGAAACACGCATAGCAGGCGTGGGTGTTAATGTGGGGAGATTAAAGTTGGTGGTACTAATCGCCCGTGTGTCAAAAATGTTGCCCTGAATTTCCAGTAAGTCCGTCGCAATCCACGCGGAGCCATTGGGCGAAGCCTCGAACGCGACTTGTACCCATGGGAATTGGGTGTGATAGCCTGTAACTAAAAATGTCTCGCCTGCAAAGACGCGGGTAAGCGGCTGATAATCCACGCCGGGCCCGTAGCGGACGTTAATCTCGCCCCGTGCTACACCATAAATACCCGGCGGGAGCGTGGGGACAGCCGTCGGTTGGGCAGGGTCTGCTTGTGTTGAAGAACCCGCAAGAGGCGTAATCTGTATATCCGCCATCAGCGTTGCCGTCGGGTCGCCCGATGCTAAATTGCCGCCAGGAGATACCGGGTCTACGGGCGGTGCGACAGGCGCGGGCTGACCCGGAACAACTTCTAAATCAGACACAGGTACGACGCTTAAGTTCCCGGTGATTGTCACTAAATCCTGAAAAACCCAGCCCAACGGCGCGGCATTGGTGACATCGCCAATGAGTACCCAAGGAAAGAATTCGCTACGGCCAATGACCGGGTAGCGTGTGCCGTTTTGGATTTCGCCCACCAATTCACCCTCTACCGCAGGACGTGAACGCAGGTTTGCAGAACCAACCGCTTCTGCTGTAACCCCCGTCACCTGACCGTAGACCATCGTAAAGGCGGAAAAAACTATCGCTAAGGCCAAGCACATGAGCGTTAGTCGTTGTTTCATCATTAAAGTTAACCCTCAAACAATACACAGACTTCAACGCCAGCCATTATAACATGCCTGATTCCGGCGCAAACCGTTGTTTTGCCTACGCAGTCGCTGATGGCTCATGGTATAGTTGACAGGGTACATGATACGAATAGGAGAACACACTTGATTACCCTAACGCCCTTCACAATTCACTTTATGCAGAACGGTAAGCAAGCAAAAGCAGTGCGTTCCCCTCTTGGCATTCGTGCAGAACTCGCATTAGAAGCACTGGGCATTACAGACATTAACGGAAGCATCGTGTTACATGGTGGTGCGGCGTTGATGTCCCCCGACATTATGGACGATGCACGTGCCTTTATGCGGGATAGTGTAGTAAAGTTCGCGCAGAAGCACCGGCTATTGGTCGCATTTGGCGGTACACGCTCCGGCGCAATGCAGGCACTAGGGGATGCTTACGCCCAAGCGGATGCAGACTTCCCTCTGTTGGGATTATGCCCCCTTAAACCGATTATCTATCCCGGCCACCCAACAGACCGCTACACGCTCTTTAAACCGTTATTTCCGGTCAACGACACCGCACCAACAGAACGCTATCCACTCGACTACAATTACAGCCACTTTGTCCTGTTAGAAGCAGATGACTTCGGCGCGGAGTCGCACATGATGGTTGATATGGTAAGTGTCTTTGGTAAGCCGGGCGTGTCCATCATCTTTAATGGCGGCCAGATTGCGCGCGAAGAAGCGATGTTACAACTGCATCGGGGAAACCCTGTGATTACCGTGCGGGGGTCTGGCCGAGCCGCCGATGAACTCCTTGACCCGGCCAGCGATTTATTCCGCCGTATCCCACGCCATGCTAACTTGCAAGTGGTAGACATGGGCAACGGCGAAGCACTATACAAAATACTAGAGTCGGCCTTCCAGTTCGCGCCTTAGCGCAAAACCACGCCTACCCATTCCTGAATCCAACGGTCGCGGTTGGAATCAATTTCATCGTATGGCAAACTGGCCGGGTTTTCCGGCAATTCGACCATTTCGATGAATAACTCCGGTAATTCTGCAAGTTCATTGACGGGAAAGACAAAGTTGCTGAACGCCAATGATTCCTGAAACGGTACATCCACCAAGAAGTCAATAAACGCCTGTGCCGCCTCAAGATTTTGTGTGCCATCTAAAATACCGGCAAATTCTACCTGACGGAAGCACATGCCATCCGCAATGATGGAGGCCGTCGGCGCGTCTTCAATCTCCAAATCGTTGAATAGCACTTCCGCAGGCGGGCTACTGGCATAGCTGACGACTAACGGATAAGTGCCGTCATCACTGGCGGCGGTGAATTCCCCAAAATATGCGGCAGACCAGCCAGGCACAATCAACACATCATTGGCCGCTAATTCCGCCCAGAAGTCGAGATAGGTGTAATCGCCCTCTTCGCCAAATTCCGCGATGGTCGCCAGCAAAAAGGCCAGGCCGGGCGATGATGTGGCGGGGTTGATGGCAACCAGCAGGCCACGATAGGCTTCGTCAGTCAGTTCGCGTAACGTCTGCGGGACAGGCAGATTGTTGTCTTCAAAATAGGCTACATCGTAGTTCAGGCAAACATCGCCAAAGGTGACAGGCGTCACGCGGAATTCATCCGCATCCAGTTGGAAGACCTGCGGGATGTCTTCCAGCCCGGCGGCTTCGTAGGGGACAAATAAATCCGCATTGAGCGCCCGACTAAGGAAGGTATTATCCACGCCATACAGCACATCCCCTAAGGGGTTATCCCGTGTGAGGATGGCTTGATTCACCATCGCGCCAGCATCTGACAGGCGGATAATCTCCAGCGTAACGCCGGTGGCTTCCTCAAACAATTGGCGCACGTCGTCATCCAGCACAAAGCTATCATAGGTGATGACAGTCAGCGTATCCCCTTCTGTATCTGTTTGGGCGTAACCTACCCCCACCAACACCAGCAATAGAAAAACAAACACGCATTTACGCATAGCACAAAACTCCTTATAAAAACCGCGAGAGAAAGTCAAACCCTGACGGTGTGAAAACAAAAACCACCCCTACAGAATTTGTAGGGGTGGTAAACATTTACCTAAAGGTTATCACTCCCTACGCCGGCATGACCCGGATCAGGTTTAAGGGTCGGCGTGGCATTACACGCCCTCTCAGCCCACTTGCGCGGACTCCCCTGTATTTGGTTTGACACTGTAACTATAGCCGCTTGCCCCAGCTAGAACAAGGGTGTTTGTTACATGTTGCAGATAACTTTATTCTGCGGGCTTTACATTGTCTTCCCAGAATGCAACACGATTGCCCGCAGGGTCAATAAAAACGCCGATAGCGCCATAATCACTAATTTCCATACGTGGTTGGATAGTTTTTCCGCCCAATGCTTCCACTTTTTTCAAATCCGCTTCTACATCCGTACTTTCCAGATAGAGAAGCATACTATCGGCTTTATAGGTATCGTCGTCGGGATTCACCAAGCCACCGCCGATGTTATTGCCCTCAAACATTGTGTAGTTGACCGTCTCATCTACGGAGAACTTCCAACCACATAATTCACTATAAAAGGCTTGCGATTCGGCGCTGTTTAATACGGGGATTTCAACATGAACAACATTGCGTTTGGTCATAACCCATCTCCTTATTGAACTTATGTTCTTATGAAGATATTAGACTATTTGTTCGACTACGTCAAGTTACAACTATGATACATTCGTTCTATGCAAAAGCGTTTGCAGATAGGAGTCAAAACGTGAATCGTGGCAAGCGTCCACATAGGCCATCAGTGCTAGTCCATCGACGGCATATAATGGATGGCAAGAGGTAGGCCATGCCCCCTGCGGGGCTAATGCGATAACGTCCACGCCGGGTGCGGGGATGATGACGCTATCTGCGGATTTTTGTAAACGCGGGACGATACGCTCTACGGTACAGATGACCGTGTTTGCGACATAGGTTAGTTCTAAATCAATGCCAAGATTCTGATTAATCTTCACGTTACCTTCGTGGTCGGCTTCCAGACCATGCAAGACAGTCACATCAATGGGAATGGCCGGAAATGCGGTTAAGGTCTCGCCTGTATAGGGGTCTATAACGCTCTTTACATCCGGGCGAAGGCGGAGTAAATCTGTCCCTTGCCACGCCGTAGACGGCATAAACCCCACGCCAGACATCTGAGCGCGCAAGCCATAAACGATGCTTGCTTCGGTTTCGTCTATCACATGGAGGTCGCCGTTTGTCGCCGCTTGCGTAAACATGGGGGCAAGGCCGAACGCCTCTAGCCCAAAGTACACGCTCCGCATATGGCGAACACAGCCCGTCCCCACCAACAAATCGGATTCATATCCGGCGGTGAAGTTAAGCAAGGTGAGTTCTCGGGGCGGGGATGCCTGCCGCAGTAAAGCCAGCACAAAAGCCACCGGGCGACGATAAAGCGTCATGCCGCCTAGCGCGATGGTCATGCCGTCTTTAATGTGCTGACAGGCTACGACCAATGGTTGCACATTGGCAGGCATTAGTCCAACCCTAACGCTTGCCTATCCGCTTTTTTGAGGCTGGATACAATAAGCCGATAGGAATCGTCTATCATATCGCGGATTTCCTCCGATGGGATGCTCTCATCCAGCATGACAGTATTCCAATGTCGCTTGTTCATATGGTAGCCGGGCAACACGGCGGCGGGGTAAGTCTGGCGGAGGATAAGGGCTAAATCCGGTTCGCACTTCAGGTTAACGCTCCCGGTCTGCTCTGGTTTGGGAGCAGAACCGGGAAGCGCGAAGATTTTACCACCGACTTTAAAAACCAGTGTCTCGGCATCAAACGGATAGTCTTCAACTGCGCCTTTTAAGCTCCGACAATAATCGCACACCGCGTTCCAGTCCATGTTTGTTTATCCCCTGTTTTTTAATCCAGCAATTGCCAGTCGCGGATGGTCACAAAGCGGTCTGATGGTGTGCCGATAAAACCAATCTGTAGACCATCCAGGCGCGGCGTGACGGCGTAAGTGTATAGAGGCGTATATAGTGGAATAGCAATCACGCGATTGATGAAATCTCGTTGAAAGTTATTATAGTGAATGCGCCGATTTAAACCATTAGAGTCACGACGAGCGAATTCCAGCGATTCGCTGATGGTCACGCTGTTAATTCCGGCATAATTTTTGCCATCGGGGTGCTGGCCTTGATGCCAGAAAGCGTAAACATCGGGGTCGGCATTATCAGCAGTGGCATATTCCACGATGGCGGCTTCAAATTCACCTGCATCCAGACGATTCATGTAAGTTGTCATATCTAACGGAGTTACGCGGGCTTGCACGTTAATATCCGCCCATTGAGATGCCAGTTCATTGGCTAAGGCGACGATAGCGGGATCCTCAGGGGTGATGATTTCAAAGCCTAAGCCCGCACCGCCGTCTTCGGTGCTGTAACGTGGTGCGATGAGGTCAATCTCCTCAAGGGCGCGGTCTGGTTGGTACGTCCATGCCGTGCCGAGCGCGTCACCGTAACTATACGCCCAACTGAGGCGCGGAATGGGGGTATCCGCACGGATTGCCTGATTATAAAGCGTGCGGTCAATCAACGGAGCGCGGTTGAGGCCATATGCCAGCGCCACACGAAAGCGCTCATCCCGGAAGAAGGCCACATTATCATTAGACCAATTAAAAATCAGAAAGCCGATATTGGACGATAACGTTTGATAAAGTGAGACATCCGCAATTGATTCCAGCGGTTGGCGCTCCTGCCTGTTTTGTGTGGCGTAACCGTCAATCTCACCTGCTTCAAAAGCCTCCAGCACATCAGTAAAGGTATCGTACAGGCGGAAGGAGAAGCGGTCTACCGCATAGCCTGTCGTGCCTTCCGCACGTTGGCGGTAGGTTGGCGCAACCCGTAAATCCACCGTTTGCACACGGCCATCACGGGTGCGGAGGGCTTCCAGTTGATAGGGGCCAGTGCCGATGGGTGACAGGTTGAAAGGATGAGCGGACATCTGCGCGGCATTTGTGCCTCTTAGCGCGTGCTCTGGCAGGATGCCCATACGCAAAATTGCCGGGAACGACGCTAACGGCTGTGCAAGACGAAAACGGATAAGGTAATCGTCAATGGGTTGAATTTCCACCGTGCGCCAAAAGCGGGATAGTTCTTCTGATGCGGTAAAATCCGGCGATTGTAATAGTGAAAATGTATAGACTACATCATCAGCGCGGAAGGGTTGCCCGTCCTGCCACAGCACATCCTGTCGCAAGCGGAACACATACGAATAGCCATCCGCAGACACTGCCCATTCTTCCGCAAGGAGCGGCACAATATCGCCAAATTCATCGAGTTTGGTTAAGCCCTCAAAAACCAGCGCGGTAATATCTGCATCTACCGGGTTAAGTGTGGCATAAATCGGGTTCAGGCGACTGATTTCACCCACCAGCCCTTCACGGTAGGTCGTGACATCATCGCCCGTGACAGGGGCAACCACTGGCAATTCTGCCTCTGATGCAGGCGGAATGTCCGTCGGGGCTTCTTCCTGCACTGCCGTCGGGACGGGAGTCGCGTCGAAAGTGGGCGTAGGCTGAATAATCGTTGGTTCGGGCGTGGGTGCGGGGGGTGGTTGGTTGGTGTTGGTTAATTCGCTGAATAAGACAACAAAGAATATCAGGCCAGTGACAAACAACGTTATCATCTGTAAACGATAGCCAGACATCACGTTTCCCTCTCTAAAATACAATCAGGTGTCTTGCATGGTTGGCAAAACACCTGATTTGGTGACGTTCTGAAGCGTTTGGCTAGTTGTAGCTGACGGACAGAATGCAGATAATCAAAAAGACAATCGACAAGCCAACGGTGAAGTTAAACACGGTCTTTTCCAGGCCGCGCCGGGTACGGGCAATGCCGCCGCCGCTATCCCCGCCCATCAAACTGCCCAAGCTACCGCCACGCACTTGAAGCATAATCAAAATAATCAAGATGACTGCCATAACAATAGAGGCAATCTGGAAGGCCCAACCCATAATAAAACTCCTTACAAACAAGCACCTGTGACAAAGTGATGACAGTATAGCACGCCAACCGATGCTTGACCAGCGTGCGCCGTAAGCGCCGTGAGCATCAATGATTAGGGTGTGCCAACGGCTTCATCAGTAGGCTGGATGTCTGCTAATTCCAGCAGGTAATTGATCGCCGCTTGCAACTGAATATCGCCATCACGCTCGAAGTCAAAATCCTCAGTGATGGGGACGAGAATATCGGGCGTGACGCCAACCTCATTGATGGAATTACGAAGCGGAGTCAACCACCGCGCAATCGTAATGCGTAGGCCACCACCGTTGACCAACTGGTGGATCACTTGTACTGAGCCTTTACCAAACGTCACATCACCGACGATGGTTGCCAGTTCTCTATCCTGCAATGCCCCAGCGAATAGCTCCGACGCACTGGCGCTTGCCCGGTCAACAATCACGGTGATGGGCACAGTGACTCCATAAAACGAGCCGTCCGCCTGGAAGATACGCTCCGAGCCATCCCCAAAGACTTCATATAACACTACCCCATCGGGCAAAAAGGCGCTGGTAACTTCAATGGCGCTGGTGAGTAATCCGCCGGGATTGCCGCGTAAATCCAGCACAAGACCATTCAGGTTATTCACATCCAGCATATTGAGTGCTTCATCAATCTGACTACGAGAACGGGCGCTAAAATCTATAAGATAGATATAGCCGATGTCGTCATCAAGTAACTCATACTCAACAGATGGAATCTCGAACCGTTCACGAGTAATGGTAATATCCACCAATTCATCACCACGTTTAAAGGTGATTGTGACGGGTGTTCCGGCTGGGCCGCGCACAAGGGGCAGTAGCTCCATTTGATCCAGACCGAGTACGTCTTCCCCATTTACAGCATAGAAGATGTCGCCAGCTTGTACACCTGCCGCCCGTGCGGGCGTATTGGGCAGGGTATTGACAACTTCAATCTCGCCTGTCTCTGGAATAACGCGGATTGTCGCGCCGATGCCTTCCATATCACCGGAGAGGCTGGCGTTAAAGCGTTCGTTCGCATCCGGGACAAGGTAAGCACTGAACTGGTCTTCCAATGCTCTGACCATGCCATCAATCGCGCCATCAATCAGCACTGTATCCTCTACCTGTGCGATATAAGTGTCCTGGATGTAGTCATAGGCCTGATATACAGGTGATAACACTTCAGCTTCGGTAGCATTGGTGTTGCTCTGTGCCTGGATGACCGTAATCTGATTACCGAGCAAGAAACCAATGATAAACACCACAATAAATGCCGTGCCAAGCTGGAACGGATTAATGCGAACATAGGTTACATATTGTTTTTCCATCAGTCAGCCTTATTTGCTTTATCTATACCTATCAGTTGACAAAGGGCACAGTCGCGTGTGCCCTTCATGTGGCCGTCATGCGGCCCTTACTATACTGGGGTTATTCTGTTTCTGCGACGGGTTGTAACAACAGGAACTCAATCGCGGCTTGTAATTGCAAGTCCGGGTCGGTGGCGGGGTCGTAATCTTCCGGCAATTGAACCAGAATATCAGGCGTTACACCTTCACCAGAAATCCATTGGCCGCGCGGGGTCAGCCACCGCGCAATTGTTAAGCGCACCCCGCCGCCATTGACGAGGCCGGATTGTGTTTGGACTGTGCCTTTACCAAAAGTGACATCCCCTATCACGGTGAGGACGCCGTTATCCTGCCATGCACCCGCGACTAATTCCGACGCACTGGCGCTACGACCGTCTACCAGCAACACAATAGGCACGGTAATGCCTGCATAACTCGCATTACTGGAATACATCAACTGGTTGCCGTTGTCGTCGATGCGATAGGCGGCGTCTTCGATAATTTTGAATGTCTCGCTACGATCTGCAAATTCTTCTATCAGGATTGTGCCTTCTTCGATGAACAGCCCGGCAATTTCCACTGCCGCAGAAAGATAGCCGCCGCTATTGCCACGAATATCAAAGATGAGTCCATTCAGGTTATTCACGTTTAAGTCAATCAGGGCTTGCTCTACCTGCTGGCGAGACAAACTGCTGAACTGCGTCATGCTGATATAGGCAATGTCACCCTCAAGAACTTCATACTCTACATTGGGGATGTCAATACGCTCACGCGGGACATCAAACTCAATCAGTTCTTCGCCGCGTCGCATGATAATGGCGACAGTCGTCCCAGCAGGGCCGCGCACACGCGCCGCCAACTCTAAGTTCGTCAACCCGGCAACGAGTTCGCCATCAACGCTATGGAAGACATCCCCATTACGGATGCCGCTTCGTTCCGCCGGCGTGTCAGGGAGCACGTTAATGACCTGGATTTCGCCTGTGTCTTCCGTTTCGGATATGACCACACCGATGCCTTCAATCGAGCCGTCTAAATCATTGCTGACAAAGGCGTAATATTCCGGCCCTATGTAGTTGCTGTACGGGTCGCCGAGTGCTTCAAACATACCGCGTATCGCACCATCGACTAAATCGGCCTGTGGAACAGTCTCGATATACTGATTGTTAATCATGTTAAAAGCCTGGAAGAGGGGGTCAAACAGGGTTTCTGCCCCTGCCGGAAGGCGTGTGCCTCCCTGTGCGGAGGTATTGGTCTGGGCTGTGCCAAAAGTATAACCTACAACGAAGACACATAAGATAAAAACACCCATACGGGCGTGCCGTGCAAAGTTTTTTAGGTAAGGCGAAAGATTCATAGGGGAAAACTCCAAAAGACTAACGATAAGGCCGCGCCCCATCATTATAGTATAGGTTTCCAGAAGCATTATAAAGCCACTGGATAGCGATTACAGTTATTTTACATCTTAGGCGTGGGGCATAATCATTAGAGGTTGGCTTCCGCGTGGATAATCTGCCGTAACAGCGCTTTACGCGCCGCGCCGCCGATTGTCTCCAGCTTTCGCACATCTAGTGGGTCAATGACCTCTCGCAGAAGGCGCAATTCCTCCGATGTGGGCGGCGGTGTGGCTTCGACATCCGGCGCGATTTGTAATTCAAAGCCCGTCTTAGCCTGGATGCGTGCGACATCAGCGCCGGGATGATAGCTGATAAGACGCATTCGGCCATCAACCCAGTCGAACTGCCCTAAATCCGTGATGCAGTAATTCACACCCCGTCCACGTCGACGGTCTGCGGTATGGCCTAACCCACTGACATAATCTACCTGAGGGACAAAAACCACACGCGAGTGGCGCGGTACATACAAATATACCTGTGGTGAATAAGTGGTTACATCCGGGATGCCACCGCTACCGGGTAAGCGCATGGCGGGGCGTTTAAGCGCGATATTGTTAAAATTACCGGCGGAGTCAACCTGCGCCGGGCGGAAAAACTCTTTTGGGTGATACTGTGGGAGTAAATCCGCCGTTGCCGCCGCAAACCCGACGTGCATCCATGCTTTACCGAGCCATGCTTCTTCCACGCGGGTTACGCGAAGGGGTGACCAATCCTGCGCGATGCCCTGCCCGATGGCAGAGGCAAAGCGCACATTGGGTGCGTGTGTGAGCTTGGCAAGGATGTAACCAGCCATCACAAGCGGCGTGTTGATGCCCTGCGCCAAAACTTCGCCATCCGTCACCTGACGTGCAATACATACGCTGATGATTTCATCGACCGTGAATGCGTTCATATGTAAATTTTCTTTAAACTACGATAATCTGCGTAAGCATGGGCTGTATCGGGTTGTCTGTTGCACAGATGGCTTTTCCAATTATTGTCCTATGGAGTGATTGCTATGATACCACGTTCCAAGCGTTTGCTACTGAGCTTTACCCTGATGATTGCGCTACTCTCCGTCAGTGTTTTACCCGCATCTGCCCAAAGCACACCCACCCCACAGCCTATCCCGGATGACGTGGTACTTGAAGAAGATATTGAGCGCCCGGAATGGCAACTTATTGAATTAACAGATGCCCGGACTGGAGAACCTTTCACACTGGGCGATTTTTACGGCAAAGTCGTTTTTGTAGAGCCGATGGCGACATGGTGTACGACCTGCCGCACACAAATGCGGAATATCGTCAGCGTTATCGCTGAACTTGAAGCACTAACCGAACTAAATGAACTGGCAGAAAGCCAGGATGACGAACTCGACTTCGACCCGGAAAATATTGTGTTTATCGGCCTCAGTGTGGAAACCAACCTTAACCCGGCACGTCTGGCAGATTATGTAGACGCGCAAGGCTTTGAATGGACGTTTGCGGTTATCCCGGTAGAGTTGCTGGCGTTGCTGGTGGATGAATTCGGGCGGAGTGTGCTCAACCCGCCTTCAACACCAAAGTTTATCATCCGGCCTGATGGCACATTTACAGACTTAGCCAATGGCATCAAATCTCCAGAACAAGTTCTGGCAGACCTTTTACTAGCATTTGAAGAAAGTGCCCCGACGTTTATCATCGAGGAAGATGAAGATGAGGACAGCGACGAAAACGCGGACGACGTGGCATGATTGAATGGTCGCTTATCCTTCAGTCATTCGGGACGGGCAACCTTGCTATCACGACCAACGTCTGCCTGTTGCCGCTTTATCCGGGCTTAATCGCCTTTCTCGCGGGGAACGTGCAAGCCGCCGGAACAAGCGCACATGACGAAGCAACAAGTATAAATCAGCCGCGCCCGACGTGGGTTACAGGGCTTTTGGGCTTGTTCGTGCTATTGGGTGTGCTGTTCGTGATGATGCTCCTGGCGCTGATTCTGCACACGCTTAAGCGCAGTTTTTCCGACATCTTCGAGCTATTGCTCCCGGCGGTGTACATCAGTGTGATCGTGCTGGGGCTAGGGATGATTGCGGGATGGAATCCATTCGTCAAGTTAGCGACCGCCCAAGCCCCTGTCCTTAAAAATCCGTTTTTGACGGCGTTTTTGTATGGCATGTTGCTGGGGCCGATGACACTACCGTGTACCGGGCCGGTTATCCTGGCCGGACTATCGCTGACTACTGTGGGAGCAAGCACATTAGAGGCGGAGCTTATCTACTTTTTGGCCTTTGGGCTAGGATTTGGCTGGCCGTTGGTGGCGCTGTCATTGGCCGCCGCCCCACTACAAAAGGTCTTCATCCGGTGGATGACGCGCAATCACACGTTGATTACCCGCGTTACTGGCGTCATCCTTGTATTGATTGGTCTGTTTGGCTTCTGGACAGAATTTATCAACGGTTAAAATCTGATGCAGGGCAGAAAGAACCTATGCCCTGCTCTTTCTACCGTCAGAGTCCGGCTTAGGCTGGCCGGAAAATTTGCCATCCATGCGGACAATGCGCGGCTCGAATTTGCCGATAATGTTCACAAGATCGGTCTGCGCTTGCATAACTTCATGGATATTTTTGTAGGCTTGCGGTGCTTCGTCCAGGTCGCCCCCGATGAGCGTGACATTACGTTCCTTGAGGTAGCGTTTTTGCTCACTGGCGGTAATGCTCTGGCGGGCGGCTTTGCGGCTCATCATACGGCCTGCGCCATGCGCGGCAGAATTGAGCGATTGCATATTGCCTTTGCCGCGCACCACAAAGCCGGGATCTCCCATCGAGCCGGGAATAACGCCCATTACCCCTTCCCCCGCCGGAGTCGCGCCTTTGCGATGCACGACAACCGTTTGCGTATTGCCTTCAGCATCTGTGTAATGTTCCTGCCATGCGAAGTTATGATGATTTTCCACGACGGCGACAGGCTTTACACCTGCGGCCTTCGCTACCCGCCGATGGATGACTTCGTGATTAGCGGCGGCGAACTCTCCGGCCAGATTCATACTCAGCCAATATTCCGCACCAAGCGATGTCTCTAACGGTAGCCATGCCAGGTGCTGAACCGATTTATCCAATTCTGGATGTTGGCGCATGGCAACCTGAGAGTAATGTTCCGCGATGGCGTACCCTACACCCCGCGAACCACTGTGCGATAAGAGCGCGAGATACGTCCCGGCTTTGATGTCGAGTTCATCGTCGTCTTTGTCCAACGTGAACATGCCCCATTCCGCAAAGTGATTACCAGAACCACTTGTACCGAGTTGCCCATATGCCTTGTCTTTAAGTGATTTAAGCAGACGTGTTTCATCCCATGTGGGGGAATCTAAAACGTCATGCTCTGCGCGTTGATTGCCCTGCCACTGCATCCCAGCACCAAACAGCGTATTTTCCGTCAATGCTTTTTCGAACTTGCCGGTCTGCTGGCTGAGTATGTGCGGCGATACACTAAAGATGGATAGCCGCATCCGGCAGGCGATGTCCACACCGACAGCATAAGGAATCACGGCATTATCCACCGCCAATACCCCGCCAATGGGCAGACCATAACCGACGTGTGCATCCGGCATGAGCGCGCCCGCCACACTCACAGGTAAGCGCATCGCCGCATCCATTTGATTGATTGAGCCTTCATCAATCTGTTCGCGCCCCCATATGCGATAGGGTAACGGCGCTTGGCGTAATTCGCCCATAGTATACCTTTATGAACCTTAGAGAACTCTTTAGTGTCTATTCTCTATGATTTCAGGTTAATTTTCAAGCTCTAATGCCAGCGCGACGGCTTCTCCACCACCTAAGCATAGTGCGGCCACACCGCGCCGTAGGCCATAAGTCTGCAAGGCATGGATGAGTGTGACTAATACCCGCGCACCCGAAGCCCCCAATGGATGGCCTAGCGCAATTGCGCCGCCATGTACGTTGACTTTCTCCAACGGCACAGGATACCCTTCGCGTTCCAGACCGCGCAAATCACCCAATACCTGAGAAGCAAATGCTTCATTAATCTCAAACAAATCGACATCATCGACTGTCCATCCGGCACGCGCCAAAGCACGGGGAATCGCCTTAACAGGCGCATAAAAAATCCATGCCGGGTCAAGCGCCGCCTGTGCATAAGCGACAATGCGCGCTGTAGGCTGATGCCCTTTCTGCTCCGCATATTCCCGGCTGGAGACAATCAAAGCCGCCGCGCCGTCATTCATGCCCGGTGCATTGCCTGCCGTCACCACGCCGTCTGCTTCAAAGGCTGGCTTGAGGCTAGCAAGGGCTTGCAGACTGGTATCACGGCGGATAGATTCATCTTCCTGAATGATAATTTCTGATTTGCGGGACTTGACGGTAACAGGCGCAACTTCCGCCTTGAACTTGCCTTCATCAGTCGCTTTACCCGCAAGTTGATGGCTACGTAGTGCGTATTCGTCTAATTCCTCGCGTGTCAGTTCCATCTGTTTAGCAATGAATTCCGCCGCATTGCCCATTGCCCAATCTTGCAGGCTACACCATAAGCCATCTACCTGAAGCGCGTCGCGCAATTGCACCGCGCCGTATTTGTTGCCCGCCCGCAGAGAGTCGTTCAGGTAAGGGGCGCGACTCATGTTCTCCGTCCCCCCTGCGATATACAAATCTCCATCTTCGGCTTTGATAGCATTGGCGGCAATCATCACACTTTTAAGGCCACTACCACAGACTTTATTGACCACCGTGCCACCGACGCTATCCGGCACACCAGCATGAATGCTGATTTGACGGGGTAACGCCTGCCCCACACCGGCACTGACGACATTGCCGATGATGACTTCGTTCACATCAGCCGGATTCACCCCACTACGTTCTACCGCCGCCTTGACTGCAACTTGTCCTAATTCCGCAGGGGATACCCCCGCCAAGCCACCCATAAAGCGGCCTTGAGGCGTGCGTGCGCCCGCTAAAATAACAGCATCTCGTTTATTTTTTCCGTTTGTACTCATGTGTAAAAGTATCCTTTTTCGCTAATAATTATCGGTACGAAAAAATTGGTTTCTAAAATTGAATACGCGTTTGATTATAAGGTGGGGTATCGTCGGTTACAAGCAAGGAAAAATTTCGTTGTGGGTGGTAAAATCGTTAGAAAGTTAACCAGCCGAGACCAAGCACAAGCTATGCTCACAGCCGAAGAACTCGCCTCTCGCCTACAGCGCCCGATGCGCTACTTTCCACAAGTGGATAGTACACAAGACCTTGCACTTGCCTGGCTGGAAGAATCCGCGCCGACGGGTGCAGTCGTCATCGCGGATGAGCAATTGCGCGGGCGCGGACGTAACGGCCATACATGGCACACCCCGCCGGATGTCGCACTGGCACTCTCCGTCATCCTGAAGCCACGCATGGAAGCCCTGCCCCAAGTCACGATGCTGGGCGCATTGGCTATCGCGCAGATGATTGAAAAACTTATCCCGGATGAACCAGACGCAATCCGCATTAAGTGGCCGAATGATGTTAAACTGTATGGACGTAAAGTAAGTGGTATCTTGCCGGAAGCGGCATGGCGCGGAGAGCGATTAATGGGCGTGGCGCTGGGCATGGGCGTTAATGTGCGTGTAGACTTTGCAGGCACAGCACTTGAGCAGACCGCTATCAGCCTAGAACCTGCCCTTGAGCGCCGCATTGACCGCCTAGAATTGATCGTGTCGTTACTGAGTATTCTTGATGAATGGTCAGCGTGGCTGGGTTCTGATAGATTGTGGCAGGCGTGGCAAAGTCGGCTAGAGACCATCGGCCAAACTGTAACGGTGAACAATATCACGGGTATCGCTGAAAAAGTAGACAGCGACGGCGCATTATTTATCCGTGACCCGTTTAATCAACTGCACAAAATCATCGCAGGGGATATTAGACCAAGCGAATAGGCTTAAAACATAATGGGTATTCAACTGGATTGGGAAGTCGAAGCAGAACGCTCTATTCGTCAGAGCATCGGGGAAGACCCGGTTGTTAAGCGTAAACGGCGGATGGGCACATTGCGTATGTTTTTTATGTTAGCAATTATTGGCGGGTTTGTCGTCGGGATGGTGTTTATCATCACGAACCAGATAGACCAACTGAACCAACGGGTAGAGACAAACCTACGGGACACTGTTCAGGCGGAGATTACCGCGCTTCGGCTTGGTGATTGGAACGCCTTCGCCACTGTGCAACGGAGTGCGTCTGAAGACTGGCTGAGGGTGCAACGCACACAGTTTGAAAGCTATCAAGATATTTTATTTCGGAGCAGTAATACACAACTGACGGGGCAAATCCTGGATGTCAAAATCCAAGACCCACGCGCCCGTGTGCATGTCCAGGAGATTATCGACGGTGTGCCGTATACTCGTGTGTGGTTCTACTGGCTGTACGATGCAGAAGTTGATGATGAAGGCCGCGAGCTTCGTCCCGGTGGTTGGTATCATGTCCCACCAGATTACACCTTCTGGGGCAATAGCCAACTGTATCAAGGGCAATACATTACCGTTGCTTATCGTCATGTTGATTTAAACTTTGGCGAGTCGCTGGGCAGGTCGTTGGATAGCTGGACGGGGCAAGCGTGCGAGGCGTTCGACTGTGATAATTTGCCGCGCATCCGCGTACAGGTCGCGCCACAGGATAACCGCGAGATTGCATGGGCACCGGGCGAGATTACCAGCGAATGGGTGTTGCTAGTTTCATCCCCCTACGCTGACCGTGCCCGAACAGATATGCCGTTCTCACCGGAATTACGGGTAGAGATCGCGGCATTATTGGCAGAACGCTTAACGGCTTTCCAGGCCAATGGACAACGGATGCTTTCGGTAGATTCGGAATATCTGCAACAGGCGGTTGTTACATGGCTGGTTGGCCGTTTCATCCAGGTAGATGCAGGGGCATATCTTATCGAGTCTATCGCCCAGAATTACGGCATCGCGGCTGTGGGGGCACTCATCCGGCAGTTATCGCCATTGGCAAATATCAGCTATGTGAGTGACATCACCTTAGCCCCACTGGATGAATCCGGGTTAGACTGGCGCGATTTCTTCACATGGCGGCTGAGGCAAGAGCAAGAATTACGCGAACGGTCTTTGCTGAGCGAATATCTCATGCTGTATGATACGCGGGAGGCCAACATCCAGCAAGATGCCCGAACCCGCTTTGAACGTGGCATCAACACGGCGGATTTGGTCGTCACATCGGTGGGGGTTACATCACCAACATCGGACGGCAATACGCAATTGCTGGCAACCGTCGCCGGGCCGGATGACGGGACATATCAAGTCGTATTTCGTCTGGTGAATAACGTATGGTTGCGGGCGAATTAATCCCGTACCCTACAGACGATATAAGTGTTTTTATAATTAGTCCAACACAAGTGTAAAAATGTGTTATGCTGTCTATAAACAGTCGTGATTAGGCTTTGCGGGGGCAAAAATGGTTAATTTTGATGATTTAAGAAGAAGCGCTGAAGACGACTTTGACTTTGATGATGAGGACGTATCTGTTGATACTTCATCTGGCCAGCAACAATTATTTTTAGGCATGACGCCACTAGAGCGCATGTTTATCTCTATGTTTCTGTTTATGAATGTTGCTGTGTTAGGTATTGCCCTGTTATTGGCGACAGGTCGTATCGGCGGTTAAGCCACCCTTCTATACTCTCTATTCCGGTGGGGGAGCGTTCCACTTCCCCATTTGTTTATCATGTCAACATGTTGTTTTACCTATGCACGCCCCCATTAAAAACAATCCCTCTTACCCAACATCCCATTACAATTATAAAAACAGGTTGCCGCCGCCGCGCATTTTTAGGTACGGCGGCAACAACACAAAAACAGAATAGTCTAATCGGCAGGGTTCAAGATTAGTCGGTTTACCGTGACCGCTTCAACGGCCTCACGCGACCAAACCATCGGACGGTATTCCACAAAGCGCCAAGCATCAATCATGCTATCGTAATTCTCGCTCGCCGGATGTCCACTCTGCCCGGTGGTGTGAATGGTTATGCTGTTATCCCAATTGCTGAGATCATAAATGGTACGTTGCGATGGCCCCGCGCGGATGGTGAAGTCTTCCGCACCGGGACTCCAACTGGTTGCATTGATCGCCACATTCGTACCAGACATTGTGAACGGGCCACGATTAACCTGATTTTCGATGGGCGCGATACCACTTAACCCCAATGGATTACTGACAAAGGTGATGGTGTGTAAATCGCCCCATTGCCATGCGGAACGGTCATCCCCAAGTTGTTCAACGGTTTGTTCATAAGCCTGTGCCAGCGATAAACGCAGGATGTCATCGCGGGTTTCGGTTTCTTCCGTGTTGATGTTATTCCACCAGGCGTTGGTCGGGTCTTGCATCAATAGATACGTTGCGCGGAAGGTGTGATTTGTGCCGCCAGAGAGCGAATCAACCAGGCTGAGTTCGTCATTAAAAATATTATCATTCAGCCGAACCCACAGGTGTGCATATAGCGCGGCGTGGGCGCTGTCGATGTTGTATTGATAATCCCACTCCAGCAACCAATCACGGATTTCTGCCAGTTCATCGTCCTCAAGTTCAAGCTCTGCAAAGAATGGCAAAAGTTCAACGGCTGTTCCGTCGAGATTATCGGCATGCATCTGCTGGAAGGTCGCGGGCGAGTGCGGTTGAAGCTCCAGCAACAAATTAACAATGCGGTCGCCACGATAGCCGTAATCCCACTGTTGGCTGATGAAGTAGTTGGCATCCGCCCCGAATTCGCCGCCGAGTTCCTGTGCGAGTTGGTCGTAGTATTCCAGAGGCGCAACAGCCTGGTTAGCAGTGGCGATGAATCCGCGTGCGGGGTTATAGATGCGCGGCAGGTTATCAAACGGGATATAGCCTAGCCATTCATAGGCGCTGGTATTCCCTGGAACAGGCAACAGGCCGCTATGCTCTGGTGCGCGGATGGGAATTTTACCGGGTGTTTGATAGCCGATGTTGCCTTGTGTATCCGCATAGATGAAGTTTTGCGCCGGACTATCGAAGTAGGCGAGTGCCTGACGGAAGTCGTCCCAATTTTCTGCGCGTGCCAGATGCTCGAACGATGTGAACAATTGTCCCGGCTCTAGCGCAGTCCACCGGAGCGCCAACGGATCCTCATTGTTGAAGCCATCGAGTTCATCATTGATGATAGGCCCAAGATGCGTTAAGCGCACCTGAAAGACAATCGGATCGACATTGTTCCCAAATAACAGGGTTTCCTCACGGAGGGTCATATCGCGCCATTCGCCATCCCATTCATACTGCAATTCGTCATCAGGGTTAACGGTGATTTGATACAAGTCCTGTGTATCCGGGCCGACATTGGTCAGCGCCCATGAGATGTTTTCGTTATGTCCGGCGACTATCAATGGCGCAGTCGCAAACGTCAAGCCAGCAACTTCATAGGGACATTCCGCACTTAGGGGACGACAATGCAGGCCGATTTCGTACCAGATAGACGGCATATCCAGCCCCAAGTGCATGTCGTTAGCCATCAGGGGCAGGCCGCTATCGGTGATGTCCCCGTGTGCGACCCAGTTATTACTACCAATACCGACGCCATACCCTAACAGAAAATCGTCCAGTTGCGCGATCTCGAAGCCGCCGATAAAGTCAAAGTCTAGCCCGGTGATGCCCGCCGCGCCTAAATCAAGGCCAGCAACAGAGCGCGTTTCTTCAGTGATGGGCAGATCTTCGGGGAAAACAATCGTCGGCTTATCGCCAAACGGCCAACTCACATAATAATCCGCCAGCAAATCCGCATCCAGACCAGCCGTTAAACGCGAGAGTGTTTGCTCCGAGCCTTGATTGCCGCCCAGTTGAAGCGCCATCACTTTACCCCACATCAGGGTATCAATCGGCGTCCATGGTTGCACCTCAATGCTAACGCCTGTGACGCCCAACACGCGATATTCATACGCAAGGTCGGGGTTTTCCAGGTTGAGGATGTAGGCATTTACACCATCGGCAAAGGCCTGCATGATAAGGCGCATTTCATCATCATAAACTTCATTATATTCCTGCTCCGCCACATAGCGCAGACCCAGTGTACGCAGATAGGAATCCGTGCCGAGCAAACTCTCGTTATAGCCGGTCAGTTCCTGAATTCTGCCACCCGACGTTGCCCGGAAGAATTCCATTTGCCACCAACGATCCATCGCCTGGGTGTACCCTTGCGCGAAGAACAGGTCATAAGAATTACTGGCGTAAATGTGAGGAACACCCCACTCATCCCGCAGAATTTCTACGGTGTTATTTAGGCCGGGAATGTCCAATTCGCCGTCATGAGATGGATTAGGGCCAGCCTGTGCGCCGACCATATTTACGATCAGCAAAGTGGATAGCAAGAAGCTCGTGAGCCATAAAAGGCGTTTCATGAAAATATTCTCCTTAGAAAGTAATACTTTTAAAAAAGTGTTTAGTAACTGGCAATTTTAACGTAAGGGCTGGTGTGATGCTATAGCCATACTTAGGGGGCGTTAAGTGCGTCTAGCTCAATGCGGATGAGGTCAGCATACTGTTCAGCTTGTGGCGCTAGTTCACCCTGCGGCGCAAGGCGCAGATAAGTTTCAAAGTCGGCCAGCGCATCCTCACGGGGAACACGGTCATTCAGCGCGGAATAATAGAGCACGGCACGGTAAAAATAAACGTCTGGATAATCCGGCGCGATGCGAATAGCGGCGTTGTATTCAGCCAGCACATTGTCCCATTCATACAAATAGAGTATGGCTTGCCCGCGCAGTGTTATCAATGCGGCGAGGGCATGAGGCGTCTCTACCTGCTGGATGGCGGCGGTGATGTCATCAATGGCGGCATCAAAGCTATTTATTTGCAGATAGGCCTGCGCCCGCGCACGTAAAAGAGGAACGCCTAGCGAAGGCGGAGCAGGCTTTAGACTGTCTAACGCGGAAGTAAACGATTGAACACGTTCATAGGGCGGAAGTTGTTCCGCTTTGTAGATAAGCTGTGCAGTCTGCTGGAAGCCCGGCGTGCTAAACCATGCCATCAGCAGACTGACGAGTATATTAACTATCCAGAGCATGAAGTGTTTGTTGTGCTTGCAGGGTGTATTCGCCGTTAGGCACTAGCTCTAAGTAGGTCAATAGGTCGGCACGGGCGGCGGACACATCACCAACCAATAAATGCAATACAGCACGTTCGTAATATGCTGGGCGGTGCAACTGGTCAACGGAGAAAGCAAGCTCAATGTGTTCCAGTGCTGTATCAAGCATATCCAGTTCGATGTACAGTACAGCAAGGCGTGTCATCACTGCACTATATTCTGTAGACCACGCCGGAATGTTCTGTGTAATCGTCTGCATCAACGCAAGTGATTGCACGGTTTGGTCATCAAGGTGATAGGCATACGCTAAATTGAGCGCCGATGCCCAATAATAATCGCCGGAGGGTGTAAACAAGACACTTTCAAAGTGGGTGATAGCCGTCGGGTAATCTTCCGCCAAGAGCGCACAGTGCCCTCTGTAAAAGCGCAGATAGTCAATCCAAATTGGCGTGGTGATGGTACGCTCTAAATCATCAAATATCTTGAGGGCGTCTTCGCATCTGTCCGCAACGAGCAACAACACACCCAACGAAAACACGGCACTGGTTGATGGATTAGCAGCAAAAATAACGGCGTCGTCGTTTAAGGTAACATCCAGGCTGTGTGATAAGTCGGTCAGGGGAGTCCTGAACAGATTGAGCACATAAGTTACGTTAGAGCCATCCACTTCACGGATTGCTGATGGGCGGAATAAAACATGCACCATCGGATTACCTGTTTCGTAGTCTACCAAATCCAGCGTCAGGTCATAGTCCGCCAGGCCGAGTGTTAGCTCTGTCAAATACGCTTGCACAACATCTTCTTCCACCGCGTTAAAGTAGGATAGCGTGATGGTTTGCGCGTCCGATTGCGCCGTAACAGGGGACTGTGCCTTAGCCAAACTGACAACGCCCCAACAACATACCAGTATAATTATCAGTAATAAGCGCCGCATCATTTCTTTAACTCCCGCTTTCTATTGAGTCGATGTAACCGTTTGCATCATCGACAAATAGACCATAAGGTTCTATCTCAATGTACGAGTAAAAATAGCCTAACGCATCCAACGAAAACCCTTCGTTATATGCCAGCACCCCACGCAAAAAGAGCGCCTCTGTCCACTCCGGGAAGGATTTTTCCAGTTCAGTTAGCTCACCTTCCGCGCCGAAGTAATCGCCTACGGCAATACGAAGCTCCGCAAAGCGAAAGATTAGATTGGGGTCATCATAAAAAATCATGTTATTGGCGCGTTCAATATCCGCTAAAGCTTGTTCATAGTCACCGAGTTCTGCATAGAGTGAAGAACGCAATAGAAAGGCATCAATTTGAATCCAGTCGAATTGTGTGCCTAAAATTTCACTGATGAGGCTAAATGCGGTGGGGGCGTCACCACTTTGAAAAAGCACCCACGCTAAATTCAAGCGGACTTCCAGGCCGTATAAAGTGGAGTCGAAGCCGTTTTGCTGGTAAACGTCGAGGATGTCCTGTAGTATCTGGGCGGCTAAAGCATAGTCTTCCGCGATGATAGCACACATCGCTTCGTAAAATGCCAAATAAGCATCAGTTTGTGCGATTTGACCCAGAAAGAAAGTTTCTTCTTGCAGGGCGACTAATTCTTGTGCTTCATCCAAGTACGGCAAAGCGGCGTCACAATCACCGACAAAATAGGCACTCAGCGCCAGCACAACCGAAACAGATATATCAACCCACAGAGGATCATTTGTATCAGAAGCCAGTGGAAATTCCGTATACATATGCGGGACGATATTCTCTGACGGCAAGACACCCATCAGATAGGCTGGTTCCATATCGACAAACAGAATACCATCCGTGAGCAAGTCAATATCAACGATGATATAGGCAAATTCCGGGTCATTTTCTATTTGAATGACAATACCTTCCAGGTTATCACTCCGTTGAATAATGGCGTCAGTCAGACGCTGGATTGTGTCGGTTAATTCCTGCGATGGTTCGGTAAATTTAGAGGTGATGTACACCGTCACCACAAAATTTTCTTCATCGTCTGATTGTGCCGTAGTACCGAAGCACGGTATAAGCAGTAGAATCATCAGCATTAATCCGCGTTTCATTCAGGCATCCTTATCTTCGTTGAACCGTTCGTCATACCTGTATTGTATAGGCAAATTCATAGTATAGAGTGCAAAGTTACGCTTTTGAGAATCTTGTAAACAAAATGTTACAGGTTTTAGACTAAAGGTTGGCGGACAATGGTTCGCAAAAAGCGGCTTTTTGTAGTATAATTTTAATGTATTCTACCTTAGATGTAATGATGGGTTGAGTGGTTAAAATAGTGAAAAAGCAAACTCAATTTAGCACAATTATCAGCCCAATCACGACATAACAGAATCATCAACCAACAACCACCTTATCAGGGGCGTTTGGGCGCTTGATGGGTGGTTTATGCTTTTTAGATAGTAAGGATGCGATATGGCAGAGGGCAACGAGCTAGAAAACGGCAGTAGCATCGGCGTCATCCGCACGATGGATATTAACGATGAGATGCGCGATAGCTACCTTGACTATGCAATGAGCGTCATTGTGGCACGGGCGTTACCCGATGCACGCGACGGGCTAAAGCCTGTGCATCGGCGCATTTTATATGCGATGTACGATATGGGCATCCGCCCGAGTACGGCTTATAAAAAGAGTGCGCGTATCGTCGGGGAAGTGCTGGGCAAGTACCATCCGCACGGGGATAGCGCGGTGTACGATGCGATGGCACGCATGGCACAGAACTTCTCCTTGCGCTATCCATTGGTCGATGGTCAGGGGAACTTCGGCAGTGTGGATGGCGATAGCCCGGCGGCCATGCGTTACACTGAGGCGCGCATGGCTCGACTGGCGGACGAACTGCTATCCGACATCAACATGGATACGGTGGACTTCCAGGACAATTACGACGGCACCCAAGAAGAACCGATTGTGCTTCCGGCGCGCATCCCGAATATGCTCTTAAACGGTGCAAGCGGTATCGCGGTAGGGATGGCGACGAGCATCCCGCCACATAATTTGAACGAGATTGTCGCGGCACTGGTCTATCTGATTGACAGCTACGACACCATCGAAGATGTGACTGTCGACGACCTGATGCAGTTTATTCAAGGGCCGGACTTCCCGACAGCGGCACAGATTATTGCTAACGAAGAATTAAAAGAGGCCTATGCAACGGGCAAGGGGCGCGTGGTTGTGCGTGCCGGTGTAGACATTGAAGAAGGCGCAAGCGGGTTACGCCTCGTGTTCCGGTCTATCCCTTATCAGGTGAGCAAAACGGCTATCATTGAGCGAATTGTGACATTAGTCCGTGTGGGACGGCTGGAAGGCGTGCGCGACTTACGCGATGAGAGCGACCGCGACGGGATGCGGCTTGTGATTGAGTTAAAGCGTGGGGCTACCCCGCAGACAATCCTGAACCGCCTGTATAAATTCACACAGCTACAAAGCACATTTAGCATTCAAATGCTGGCACTCGTCAACGGGGAACCGCGCACACTAAGCCTTAAGCGGGCGCTGACTATCTTCCTAGACCATCGTTACGAAGTCATTGTACGGCGCTCTGAATATGAACTCGGTAAGCGTCGCGCTCGCGCTCACATCCTGGAAGGCTTGCTAAAGGCGATTAGTAGCCTTGATCGCATCATCCAGACCATCCGATCCTCACCCGATGTTGAAACCGCGCGAATTCAACTGATGTCACGCTTTGACCTGACCGAATTGCAAGCGGAAGCCATCCTGGAAATGCAGTTACGCCGTCTGGCCGCGTTGGAGCAGAAGAAACTGCAAGATGAGTATAACGAAGTACAAGCGCGCATCGCTTTCCTGGAAGATTTGCTGGCCTCCCCTACCAAGATTCGCGCTGTCATCCGTGAGGACTTGCTGGAAGTTACACAGGACTATGGTGATGTTCGTAAGACAGAAATCATCTATGGGGATGCGGACTTCAACGAAGATGACCTGGTGCGCGATGAAGATGTGGTGATTATGCTCACCAGCAACGGCTACATCAAGCGTGTGCCATCTATGGAGTACCGCGCCCAACGGCGAGGCGGCAAAGGGATGCGTGGGATGGCAACCAAAGAGGAAGATGTGTTGAAAGACATTTTCTTTAGCAGTAGCAAAGACACCGTCCTGTTCTTCAGCGATAAGGGCAAGGTGTATTCACAAAAAGCCTATCGCATCCCGGAATCCGGGCGGGCTAATCGCGGGACAATTATCCATACGGTTCTGCCGCTAGAGCAAGACGAGCGCATCACAGCAATTTTACCGGTTACGTCGTTTGAGCAGAGTGGTGCTTACTTTGTGATGGTTACTAAAAATGGGCGTGTTAAGCGTGTCCATCTGGAAGACTTCGCAGATGTGCGGCCTAGCGGACTCATCGCTATGTCGCTTAATGAAGATGATTATCTGGGTTGGGTGAAGTACAGCAACGGCACCCAGCATGTCGTGATTGTGACCGAACAAGGCCAGAGCATCCGCTTTGATGAAAATGATGTGCGCGTGATGGGACGGCAAGCCGGGGGCGTCAACGCCATTAAATTAGCAGAAGGCGACCGTTGCGCGGGAATGGACATTGTTGAGGAAGACGATACCCATATTCTCGTAGTGACAAGTAATGGTTTTGGCAAGCGGACGCCCATCGCACAGTATAGCCCGCAAAGCCGTTATGGGTTCGGCGTGCGGACGCTGGCGCGTAATGAGCGCACAGGGGCAATTATCGGGATGCGTGCCGTGAGTGAATCGGACGAGATTATGCTCATCACCCGTAACGGGACAGTGCTTCGTACTGGCCTGGACGCCATCCGCGAAACGGGACGTTCCACACAAGGCGTTACAGTGATGAACGTGGGCAAAGATGATGAAGTGGTAGGCATGGCTGTTCTGCGAGAGCGTGAGTTACAGGACAGCGATTATGAAATTAGTGGTCAACACACTGGTGGCGAGAACGGACTCAGTGAAGACTTACTCGCTGAAGGCTTGATGCCTGATGACATGATGCTTGATGAGCATGATGAAGATTACACCGACAACCTACCAGAAGATGACAATGACACAGAACTGAACTAGAGCAGAAGATGAATAACCGCAGATGGGCGCTGTATGCGCCCTTTTACGCGCTCCCATTGGTGTTTTTGGCGCTATTCTTCTTCTATCCGCTTATTGG
>DAIMZF010000025.1:0-36306 GCA_036734085.1 Aggregatilineales bacterium | reverse complement strand
GCTACCAGTTTTTCTTCGGTGGTTGGCCCGGCAATCGCTTCTTCGACAGCCTCTTTAGCGGCTTCCTTGCGCTCGAATTGCCTTTGCAGGCGATTGATGGACTTTACCAGCAGGAAGACGGCCATTGCCACAATCAAAAAGCTGATGATTGCATTGATGAAAAGGCCAATGTTCATAGTGATTGCCGGGTCATCGCCCGATGCGGCGCGGAGTGTAATCACAATCTCGGAAAAATCGACATTGCCCAACACATAGCCGACGGGCGGCATGATAATATCCGTGACCAATGAATTAACAATAGATGTGAATGCCGAGCCGATGACGATACCGACGGCGAGATCAATTACGTTTCCACGAGAGATAAATTCCTGGAATTCTTTTAGCATCCTGTATGCTCCTTGTATAGTCGTTGCTGTGTGAATGAATATACACAGGAATCAATAAGACTGCCACGCATCATGCGGATGCAAAATGCGAATAATCCGGCCTTTAGCCAACCCGCCTGCACGTTCTATAATCGGAGGCAGACAGCCACCGAGAAGGATAAACGAGCCTATGTTCATCACGTTTGAAGGCATGGATGGAAGCGGCAAGACGACACAGGTCAGGCAGACCGCCGTATTTTTAGAGGCGTGCGGCTACGATGTACTCACTGTGCGCGAGCCAGGCGGCACAGCCATCGGTGACCAGGTACGTACCCTGTTATTAGACAACAAAGCCAGCGATACCCTCATCCCCCGTGCGGAACTGTTGCTGTTTTGTGCGTCACGGGCGCAACTTGTCGCGGAAGTCATCCTGCCACATCTGCAAATGGGTGGCGTGGTATTGTGTGACCGCTATGTTGATTCGACCTATGCGTATCAGGGGTATGGGCACGGCCTTAACCTGAAGACGTTAAAGCAGATGAACACCTTTGCCACCGATGGCCTGTTGCCGGATGTCACGCTGTTCCTGGACATCACACCGGAGCAGGCATTAGAGCGCCGCGCCGCCCAGACGTTATTCGGCGGTGATTGGAACCGGCTTGACGCGATGACGCTGGACTTTCATCAGCGTGTGTACAAGGGCTATCGTGATTTGCTGTTGGCAGAACCGGCGCGGTTTGTCCGCATTGCGGCGGTGGACGATGTTGAAATCGTGCAGAAGCGCATCCGCGCCGCGCTGGTGGAATGGCTGGACGTGCCCTACTAGGCGGGTTGTACGGTACAATGAGAGTGTGTGTGAGTAATAAGGAGTAACCCTGATGAGTGATACCATTACCACCATCTTAACCCTGTGTGGCTTGGGGCTGGCCGGATGCGCTACGCTGTTCGTCAGCATTGTTGTTGTGCTGTTCGTCACCGGGCGCTGGCTGATGATACCGACGGTGTTTGCCATTGTGCCGCAAGCCTTTAACTATGTGTTTGGCAAAGGCGGCCTGATACGCGGAACAAATGTGCCGCAACGTAGCCGTACCTCACGGTATAACGAAGATAGCGACGGTGAATTCGAGCGTAACCGCGAACGTTCAGCCTCCGCCGCAGACCGCATCCGCGCCCGCCGCGACCAGTTCGACGGCCCGCCGGATCGTTCCTTACGCCCCAGCAGGCAGGCGATGCCACCTAACGACGGTGAGCCGCGCCCGACTTCCGCCGCGCCGGATGTTGGCTCGCCGGATGACCTGACGCCGGATGCCCGCCCGTTCGAGCAAGGCGGCCAGCGCGGGGGAATCAGCGATCGCTACCAGATTCGCGGCCCGCGTCGTCAGTCACCCGGCCCGGATGCAGGGAGCATTGGCAATCGCCCCACCCGCGATTCGCGTAAGCGTGAATGGAACGAGGATGAGATATTCGGCGGTATGTTTGATGAATAACGCGCCTGTGGGCAGGGTGGGCGACTGACGCTAAAGGCTGTTTTACGTGTGCAAAAATTCTATTGCTGTCTTGTGATTGTTTGATACTGCTATTGATTGCTATTGCTAATGCTAGAAAGAAACCTGCATGATTGCCGCAACTGTGATGTTAGCCTTCTTCGCTTCCGGTGTGCTGTTCTTCGGCCTGCGCGGGGCCACCACCCGCCAACAGGTGAACCGTACCTTGCCCGCACTGGTGACGCTGGCATTTTTGGCATTTTTGACCGCGTTTTTTGCCTTTGGGGATTATCTGGACGCGCTTTTGCCTAACCGCCTAGACCCGATTGAATCAATCGCGGAATACGAATCGCGCCAGCCTTTTGAGCGTGGCACGATGATTTTACTGGTTGGGCAGGCGGGCACATTTACCCCTGTGCGGATAGCGTCTACCTTCGAGCTTGACTTCCCGGATGGTTCGCTCAGTTTAGCCGCGCTGAGCTACAGCGATATTAACTGGGATGAAGACGCCAACGAAGCGCGCTTCCTGGACGCGGCGGCGGATGTGGTGGTGCAGGTGCGCGTGTTTGATAGCGAACAAATCGTGGTGCATACTGTTTTTCAAGGCACACACGCGCAATTTCTGGATTACATGCCACGTTTTACCACGCTTCCCCTCATCACGGCGCTTTTATCTGTGTTGGTTGGCGTGGTGTGTGTGGTATTCCCGGTGATGAAGCGGCGACAAGTGACCTAAAGTTGTTCCAGTACTTGCTCACGCAGGGGTAACGCCGGAATCGCGCCGCGTTGTGTGGTTGTCAATGCGCCGCACACATTCGCAAACCGCAGTATCGACTCCAGCTTATCCAGATAATCTTCGGGATTTTCCAGGATGCTTGTCAGCAACCCGGCCACGAAGCTATCGCCCGCGCCGGTTGTATCCACCGCCTGTACAGGCATTCCCGGCACATGAAGCGGCGCGGCATCTGGCGTATAAGCGGTCGCGCCGTCCGCGCCATGCGTGACAATGATTAACTTCGTCTGTTGGCGCCATAAGGGGCGGATGTCGTCGCCGCCTGTCAAAAACACGACTTCTTCATCACTGATTTTGACAATATGCGCGTAATCCAGCCCGGCGAGCATCCCGGCACGTGCCGAGTCTGCATCCGGCCATAGCGCCAGGCGCAGGTTCGGGTCATACGAGATGATGAGGTCATGGGCGCGAGCAGTTTGGGCGGCGTGGTGTGTGGCGGACGCGCTCGGCTCGTTAATCAACGTAATACTGCCAAAGTGGAAGATTTTGCCGCCCGCGATAACGTCCGTTGCGACATCATCGGGCGTCATCAGCATATCCGCACTGGGGTGGCGGTAGAACACAAAGCTACGTTCGCCGCCTTCCGCCAATGCGACGAAGGCCAACGCGGTGCGGGCGTCCGCATGAAAGCGCAACCCGGAAACATCGACGCCTTCAGACTCCAGCACATCCACCAAAAAATGCCCGAACGGGTCGGCCCCGACCTGGCCGATAAACGCCGCCGGATGACCTAAGCGGGTGACGCCGACCGCGACATTGGCCGGTGCGCCACCCGGCGCTTTAATAAAGCCGGAGGCCTGGTCTACCGTGACGCCGCTTTCCAGCGCGACAAAATCAATCAATAATTCCCCAAAGCAGATAATGCTCATCGTTTAGTTATCCCCATTCATAGATTTGGCTTCCTGCCATAGTTGGTCGGCGTAAGGCTTAAATTCCTCGCCGAATTCGTACATCACCTGGGCGTATTCCCACAAGAGCGTCTGTGTGCGCCCCTCTAAATTGAGCAACCGCTCATACAGGGGGCTTTTCATCTGCACCGGGAGCTTGCGGGCGGTATCCAGCGCAAGCGCGGCGCGGATGTCGGCGGCGTTTTGTGTGCGGATAAGCGCATTCTGGAATTGCTTTTCCAGTGAGATATATTCTTTTTCACGGACGCGGCGCTGATGCAGTCCCAGATATTCATAGGTAATTTCCGCCAATGTGGGCGGCGTAAATTTGGTCGCCATCAGGATTATCACCTCTTTTACTTCGCTTTTCGCTGGGTTTATTCTATCAAAAACACGCCATCTACCCGATAGCAAATACCAAATATGATAAAAGTAAAAATATTTTAGTATCTTTTTGGTCTACATCTCGCTATGCTATGGGGAGATAATAAGTGAGCAGAGGCTTTGTCTCATGGCAAAATGGTTGAAATGGTGTATGTTGGTTGGGTTAGGCGTCTGGGTGGCATCTGCCTTCAGTATGATTAGCGCGATGAGTGCCTATCAACAGGTGAACTTGATGCAGACTGACCCGACCCCTCCACCCGGCGGACGGGCAGATTTAGCCCGTGAATTAATCGAACTGGAGCTTTACGGCCCATTACAGGAGCTATTCCGTGATGACCGTTTTGAGTTTGTCTTCAGCTATGCGGAAGGCTGGGAGGTGAACATCCTGGACACGGAAGAAGTTGTGGCTACCTTTGAGGATACGGTTGTCACGTTCTCCGGGCAGGCATTTTTCCAGCTTAATAGCCTTGCCAGCCTGCCCACGCTGGAAGACCTGATTGATGATGTGATGTGGCGCATGGGCGATTATGAACCCGGCAAGCTGACGATCTTCAAGGCCAATGGCCGCCCCGCGCTGGAAATAGAAGGCTTTGCGCCGGACGGAAGCGAGCTTATCTTTGTCGGGGTTACGTTCAGCGATGGGCGCTTTGGCCTGGCGACCGTGCAGACCGATGATGAATTCTTACTGCAAGATGTGGTCTACCTCATGCTGGATTCGTTCGATATTGCCCCCATCGACGCCGGGCCGGTTGACCAGCTTTATCTGGCGCGGGACTTAAGCTACACCCTGCTGTATCCGGCAGAGTGGACGGTGGAAGATGTGCCGCAGGGCGGGTATGTGGCTATCAGCAATGGGGATATTGCCATCAATGTTTATGGCCCGGCAGGGGTGCAACTGCAAGGCGTGGATGTGAATCCCGGTGATGTGATGGCGCTGGCGGATGCGATTATTGCGCTCATCGCGTGGGAGGCCGAACCACCGCAACGACTCCGGCTGGATAACCGCCCCGTCGCCCGCCTGATTTATGATAATCCGGTTTTTGCTGTGCAGGGGCGGCTATATACGATGGTGCTGGATAATGAAACACGCGCTTTGGGCTACTTCGACGTTGTGCCGTTGAGCGCGGCTTCCAGTGTGGTGCTGTACGAACAGACCATCTTCGACATGCTGGAATCGTTCAAGGCACCGGAATTTTAGCCGTTGTAAGGGAGGATGACCCCATGCCTGCCTATGCTCCCCTACAACTTGCCTGCCTAGAAGCCCATCGCCCGGCCTATCATCTCCTTCATGATTTCATTGGTTCCGCCACCAATCGGCCCCCAGCGCATATCGATGTAAGCCTGAGCGATGGGGTATTCCAGCATATAGCCGTAGCCGCCGTGTAGCTGGACACAGGTATCTACCACGCGGTTCTGCATATCCGTACACCACCATTTCGCCATCGCCGCATCTGTTGCGGATAGCTCCCCTGTGTTATGCAGTTGGATGCACCTATCCACGAATACCCGCCCGATTTGAATTTCGGTCTGCATCTCGGCCAGTTTAAAGCGCGTATTCTGGAACTTGCCGATAGGCCGCCCGAAGGCTTCGCGTTCCTTGCAATAGGCCACCGTCCAGTCGAGTGCCGCTTCTGCCGCCGCCAGCGCCCCGACAGCAATAACCAACCGTTCCTGCGGTAATTGGCTCACCAGATACATAAAGCCTGCGCCCTCCGCGCCGATGAGGTTCTGTGCAGGCACGCGCACATCCTCAAAGAACAGTTCGGCGGTATCCTGCGCGTGCCAGCCGACTTTTTCCAGATTGCGCCCGCGTGTGAAGCCCGGCATATCCCGCGTTACCATCAGCAGACTGATGCCGTCGTGAGCTTTTGCCGGGTTGGTCTTGCACGCCACAATCACATAATCCGCATGGATGCCATTGGTGATAAACGTTTTACTGCCGTTGAGGATGTAATGGTCGCCATCGCGGATAGCGCGGGTTTGCATGTTGGCAAGGTCGCTCCCACCACTTGGCTCGGTCATGGCAATGGCGATAATTTTCTGCCCGGTGCAAAGTTCCGGCAACCACTGTTTTTTCTGGTCTTCGTTGGCATAATGCACGATGTAGGGCACGGCGACATCACTCTGTAAGCTAAAGCCCGGCCCGGTGCAGTTCGCCCGCGTCATTTCCTCTACCAACAGCACGTTATAGCGGAAGTCCGGCACGCCACCGCCGCCGTAAACTTCGGGAACGTCCATGCACAAAAAGCCTTGCTCTCCGGCTTTGTGCCATAGTTCACGCGGGACAATGCCCGCTTTCTCCCAATCTTTATGGTAGGGTGCGACTTCTTTTTCGATAAATTTTCGTACTGCATCACGGAACATCAGGTGTTCGTCTTCAAAAAGGTTTCTTTTGAGCATAAGATTATTTCCTCAAGGGTTATTTTAAACGCCTTGATTATATCCAAAAACACGATTGCGCCGTGTGCGGAAATATGCTCAAATTCAGGCAGGCTAAATAGAATGTGATAAAACAATGTTTGATTTTTCGCACGTCCCGCAATTCGAGACAGAACGCTTACTGCTCAACGCCATCACACCGCAGGATCACCGCGCCCTGTTCGATATTTTCAGCGACCCGGAAGTTACACGTTTTAACGATGTGCAGACCTTCGCCACCGTTGATGATGCTAAATGGCTGGAGCAATTTATTCAGCGCCGCTTCCGGGAAGAAATCGGCGTGCGGTGGGCGCTAAGGCTGAAGGACGCGCCCGGTAAGCTCATCGGCACGGCGGGCTTTAATGCGTGGATGCGCCATAACCACTGCGCGGAACTGGGCTATGATTTATTGCGTTTTTATTGGGGGCGCGGCCTGATGACGGAAGCCTTACAGCCAATTATCGCGTTTGGTCTGGGGCAGATGGCGCTTAACCGGGTGGAAGCGGATGTGATGGTAGGCAACGACGGCTCCGCACGGGTGCTGGATAAACTGGGCTTCACGGAAGAAGGCGTTTTGCGTCAGCGTGGATGCTGGAAGGGCGCGTTCCATGATTTGCGCGTTTTTTCCCTGCTACGCGGGGAAGTCATGCAGAAGGGGCTAACATGGGTGGCACGCTACTCAACACATTAACCGTCGCACTCGGTAGCATTATCGGCCTGCTGGTGGGCAATCGCCTGTCCGCCCGCATCCAGGATTCGGTCATTACTGGCCTGGCACTGGTGACAATTTTTGTCGGGTTGGACAACGCCGCACAGACCAACAACGTGCTGATTCCGATGGTCAGCATCCTTGTCGGCGTGATTATCGGGGAAGTGCTGGGCATTGATGATGCGCTTAAAGGCTTCGCCGGGTGGTTGCAAAGTCGGCTGGGGGGCGATAAGCCAGCAGATGAGACATCCGCACCAGCAGATGCCACCCCGCCTGCCGATGGCACATTAAGCCCGCGTGATAAGTTCATCACGGGCTATGTGACCGCGAGCCTGGTGTTCTGTGTTGGCCCATTGACGATACTCGGCAGTATTCAGGATGGCATGGGGTTACAGGCCGGGTTTGACCAACTGGCGATAAAATCCACGCTGGACGGCTTCGCGGCATTGGCATTCGCCGCTACCTTTGGGATTGGTGTGTTGTTCACCACATTGACGGTGTTCTTTTTTCAGGGTGGGTTGGCGGTTGCGGGGAGCATCGCAGGCGCGTTTATGACCGATGCCATGATTGCCGAGATGGTTTCCGCCGGTGGAATCATGCTTATGGGTCTGGCGCTGGTGATGCTCAACCTGAAGCCGATACGCATTGCTAATTTTTTGCCGTCGCTGTTCATCGCGCCTGTGCTGGTGGCGGTGCTGGTGGCGTTGGGCGTACTATAGGGTTATTCCGCTACCCGTTGGATGAATTGCCCGACGCGGTGCGGGTAATCTTCCTCGACGGCCATATCCACAATATGCAGGCGCTCGTTGTTCTGCGCTTGCATCAACACCACCACGCGGTATTCATCTTCCCCGATGACGTTCACCACACGCAAGCCGCCTGTGCTGGCGCGGATGTAGAGCAATTGCGCCTCCCAAACGTCTGCACTGTGGGCGTTAAGGGCTTCATCCGTGATGCTGGTCTGTACTAATGCGCGTATTTCTGACTCATCGCCTTTGTTGAGCGTCCGCATAAAACCCATAAAGCGCCGTCCGGCTTTGGTACGGGTGAGCGTTTGTTTGGCGTCCATGTCGTATCATTCCCTTGTGGTGATGCTTTTAAAAACCCGAAGGTGCTATTGATTATCCCCATTAAGGATGCGCCCTAGCTCACGCTGAATCAGGTGTGGGCGTTCGTCACGCAATAGCGGCAGGCGTGCCCGTGTGCGATGAACCTGATTTAAGTCGATGGTCTGGGTGATGAGGGCTTCATCAAAATACAGGCCATGCGTTAAAAACTCGCCGTTGGGGTCTACGACGGATGACCCGCCCCAGAAGTTTTTGCCGTCTTCGTAGCCCACCCGGTTACAATGCACAATATAATTCGTGAACATGCTCCCGTAAGCCTGGTTGACCAATTCCACCCAGCGCGTACTGCCCATCCGTGCCTCGTCCTTTAGCCCTCTGCTGGGGCTGGCGGATTGTAACAGGAGTACGTCCGCGCCATCCAGCCACAGCAGATAAGGCGGGGAGATATGCCAGAAGTCCTCACAAATCAACATGCCCATCCGCCCGAACGGGGTATCGAAGGCGCGTACCGCTTCGCCTTCATCAAAATAGCGCGATTCGTCAAACATGGCGTAGGTGGGCAGGTACACCTTATGATGCACATGCAGGCATTTCCCTTTGCTCAGGTACGCCGCCGCCGTATAAAAACGGTCACGCTTATCGCGTTGCACAAACCCGAACATGATGTCTAGTTTTTGGCTGGCCTGGAGCATCTGCGCGAACACGGGGTCTTCCGGCGTGGCGCGGATGGCGACTTCCGGCACGAGGTCTTGTACCTGATAGCCCGTCAGCGATAGCTCCGGGAATACTAACAGTTCCACCTCTTGCGCGGCGGCCTGGTCAATCAGTTGTAAGTGATGCGTGAGGTTGGTCTGCACATCCCCTAGCTTGGGGTATGTCTGGGCTAGCCCGATTTTCAGCCGCATAAACCGCCCTTATACGCCACCGCTCACGCGGTCATTGTCACGCTCGGCGCTGTCGTCGTCCCCTTCTGTGATGACGGGCATTGCGCCTGTCGTCGCGCCCGCGTCGAAGTATTCCGGCGGGTACTGTGGGGGTGGGGGGGCTTCGTGGCGCAGTTCATCGCGGCGGATGTCTGGCTCTGCAAAGGATGGGCGCGGGAACATACCAGACTTTGATTTCCCTGTAACTTTTGGCTCGGTCTTTGGCTTGTCAGGCATGGTTCTGCGCTCCTTTTAGATGGCAGTCTACTGCTGGTTTATAGTTCGAGTTTACACATTACAAACTTGATATGCAATGCCCTCTCATCAAATCATAGGACTAACGCACAGAAAAAACCCATTTTTTTGTTATAATAGAATGGATTGATAGCAAAAATGCAGGATACGCATGACGGTAAAACACTTCATTGGGGGCATATTGGCCTTATTTATGGTTGCAACCGCCTATTTTGTTGCGACGACTATTGCCGCGCCTGCCACATCACCCCCGCCAGACCTGCCGGAATTGGCCTATTGCCCGCCGGATGATTCGCTCGGCGATTGGCTGATCTATGACTGGTCACAGTCGCTTTCTATCCCTGTACGGGATGATGAAACGTTGGTATGGGGCTTAATGTCGCCCGATACGAACGTGTTCATGGGCTATGCGCCGCTTCATCAACATGTGGAAGACGACCATAAACTGTTTGCGGATTGTGCGCCCATCGGTTACTTCACCGGCGAAGCGCCCGAAGCGGCCCCGTCGGACGACACATCCGACTGTGGAGATGATGGCATCCGCACATGGCATAAAACCAGCATGGATGCCGCCACGCAGAGTTAAACGAACCCCATCCTACACCGTAACGATATTAAACCCGCCGATGCCGCCCTCATAGCGCAGGGTGACGCGGTTTTTCGCGTTGTCATAATCCGGGCTGACCCATGTGCCTTTTTTGCTGGTGAACTGGCGGCGCTCGCTGAGAGCCTGGTAATCTTCCGGCACGTTAATCTGGCCTAACCCGACGATGGCATTTGCCATAACCCCCGTGCCTTGTGGCACTTGCACCACCGTCTTGCCCACGCCGCCGCTTAAGTTCAGCACGGCGGAAGTCCGCACGGGGATATTAATGCGTACCGTGCCCACACCCGCAGATGTCTTTAACGTGACGTGTTCCCGTGCTTCTGGCAAAGTCAACGTCGCTTCGCCGACCCCACCCTGAAACGAAACAAAATCCACGTTCAGCATGAGCAAATCCAGGATGGTTTTGCCCACGCCGCCGGAGATTTGCAGGGTCGTCAGCACACGCGGGTTTAAGCGGATGTCCCATGTCAGTTTTTGGCGTAATTTTAATATCTCTGCATCCTGTTGCTTGAGTAGGATGGTCTTGTGGGTGTCGCCTGTCGCCTCGAATGTGAGTTCGCCCGTATATTCGATGGTGGCCTCGAACAGATTATCAGAATCCGGGTCTAGTGTGCCGACGATGGCCTCGCACACAGCAAAGCCGATGTCTACTGTGACGTGTTCGGTGTTATCCAACGGTACGCTGAAGGTCTGGCGCTTAACGCGGCTATCCGGCACGGCGTCGCCTGCCTCGTCATATTCGGTGTGTTCGCGCTTAAATTTATCGCGGAACTTCTTGCCGATGTCTTCAAAGTCGAACGACCATTCGCTCTCGTAGCGTTTGCTTTTTTCTTCTGGCATGGTGGTATTCCCTCCATTGCATTCATTTTGTCATTACTTCTAATACGCACAGGAGGCTCTGTTTGTTCTAAATGCTGATGGCTGATTAGTTCAGTTCCGCCAGCAGAAATTGGATGCGCGTATGCAGTTGATGCGCGATGTGCCGGAAGGCGTGCTGGCGTGCGGGGGCATCGCTGATGGCGGTGGGGTCACTATAGCCCCAGTGGGCGTAACGGCCTTCACCGGGAAACGTCGGGCAACTTTCCCGCGCTTTATCACACACACTAATCACATAATCGAACGGCTGGCCTTCGTACTGGCTTAAATGTTTGGCCGTCTGGGACTGTATATTGATGCCGTAATCCTGCATGGTCTGGATGGTATCCGGGTGGATTTGTCCCGGCTGTTGCCCGGCGCTAAACGCCGCCACACGCCCCGCGCTTAAATGCCGCAGGATGGCTTCCGCCATTTGTGACCGGGCGCTGTTATGCGTGCAGATGAACAACACGCGCGGCGTGAGTCCTGTTGTTTGTGGCAGGGGTTCGCCCTTCGGGGCAAGAATCATCTGTTGGCCAACGGTCTGCCATGCCTCACGCAGATGGGCTAAATCCAGCCCATAATAAATATCGCGGGCGTCAACATCGCTCCGGCGTGTGACGACTAACCCGGCGGAGCGCATCTGCTTGAGGTGGTAGGACACCAAGTTCGGCGGTTGGCCGATAAAATCAACGAGTTCGTTCACGCGGTAATCGCTGTGTAGTAAGTGTTGGACGATGTTCCATCGGATGTTATGCGAGAGCAGGGTGATAATCAGTGGGGGCGTTTGTGAGTGTGTTTGCATTATTATTTGGGTGCTTTATGTATCAAATTTGATTGATGTAATTCTAGGCTACAACGGGTGGGGCGTCAAGTAGGGGCGATTTTTACCACCCCTACCCAATCACTGGCCTCAATGGATGCTGAGACAGTTTACCCGATTAACTGTTTGGCGGCGGCGGCGACGTTGGTCGCTGTCAGGCCGAATTGCTCGTAAATTTCCTCAAATGGGGCGGATGCGCCGAAGCGGTCTACGCCGAAGTTCACGCCGTTTGTGCCTGTGTACTTCTGCCAACCCAGTGTCACACCCGCCTCTATGCTGATGCGTGCCTTGACCCGTGCAGGTAGCACACTCTCTTTGTAGGTGTCGTCCTGCTTGTCGAATAGCTCCCAGCATGGCATAGAGACCACCCGCGCCTTGATGCCTTCTTTCATCAGCATGTGATAGGCTTCCACCGCGATATGAACCTCACTGCCTGTACCCATCAGGATGACCTGCGGCGTGCCTTCACAATCCGCCAGCGTGTAAGCGCCGTGTGCTACGCCTTCGTGGATGTACTCCGCATTGTCCAGAACGGGCAAATCCTGCCGGGTGAAGATGAGCGCGGTCGGCGCATGGAGGGTCATCGCTGTGGCCCATGTCGCCGCCGTTTCGTTAGCATCCGCCGGGCGGAACACATACAAATCCGGGATGGTACGCAGGCTCATCACATGCTCAATTGGCTGATGCGTCGGGCCGTCTTCGCCCAGTCCGATGCTGTCATGTGTGAAGACATACGCCGTCTGGATGCTCATGAGTGACCCCAAGCGGATTGCCGGGCGCATGTAGTCGCTAAACACAAGGAAGGTCGCGCTGTAAGGCCGTGTGATGCCGCCATGCAACGCCAACCCATTGACGATTGCGCCCATGCCATGTTCGCGCACACCAAAGCGCACATTCCGCGCTGTGGCGTAGTTCGCGCCCGTGTTGTCTTCGCCGTCGATGAGTGTCTTGGTACTCCCGGCGAGGTCGGCATCACCGCCTATCATGGTGGGGATGTGCTTTGCGATGGCATTTAATACCTTGCCGGATGCGTTCCGCGTGGCGATGGGCTTATCCGCCGCGCTAAAGACCGGAATATCCGCGTCCCAACCTTCCGGCAGGCCGCCTGTCCAGGTGTCCGTCCACAGTTGCGCCAGGTCGGGATGTTCCGCCTGCCACGCCTGGAAGACCGCCGTCCATTCTGCTTCTTGCTCCCGGCCACGCTCTACAGCTTCGCGGAAGTGCTCTAACGCTTCGCCGGGAATGTAAAAGTCTTCATCCGCCCAGCCGTAATAGGCTTTAGTCAGCTTGATTTCATCCGCGCCCAACGGGGAGCCGTGCGCCTTGCTACTGCCCCCTTTGTTGGGGCTACCGTAGCCGATGACGGTCTTGATGATGATAATGCTCGGCTTGTTGGTCTGGAGTTTGGCCTCTGTAATGGCGGTATCAATGTCTGCGATGTCGTTGCCGTCCGCCACATACAGCACATGCCACCCCCACGCCTCATAACGCTTGGCGATGTCCTCCGTGAAGGTCATGCTGGCTTTGCCGTCCAGCGTGATGTCATTGGCATCATACAGGAAGATGAGCTTGCTTAAGCCCCAATGCCCCGCCAGCGCGGAGGCTTCCATACACACGCCTTCCATCAAGTCCCCATCACTGACCAGCGCATAGGTGTAATGGTCGATGACGTTATAGCCGGGCTTGTTGAACAATGACGCGAGGTAGGCTTCCGCTAAGGCCATGCCGACCGCCGTCGCCCCCCCCTGACCAAGTGGGCCAGTGGTGGTTTCGATGCCGGGTGTATCGTGATATTCCGGGTGGCCGGGTGTTTTGCTCCCCCATTGGCGGAAGTTCTTAATGTCGTCCAGCGAGAGGTCATACCCGGTCAGGTGGAGCAGGGAATAAATCAGCATAGAGCCGTGCCCGGCACTGAGTACGAAGCGGTCACGGTTGGCCCAGTGCGGGTTTTGCGGGTTAAACTGTAGGTGATATTGCCATAGCGTATAGGCCATCGGAGCCGCGCCCATCGGCAGGCCGGGATGCCCGCTATTGGCCTTCTGCACCGCGTCCATCGACAACGTGCGGATGGTGTTCACGGCCAGTTCTTGTAATCTTGCGGGTGTTTCAATCAAGGGGAGTCCTCCTCATTTTTAATTTGTACACCATGAGAAGGATTATAGCGTATAACTCCCCCCTTTGAGGCTATCAGCTTGGCCGGATGACGTGCCGAAAAAGATGGGTGGTTATCGGGCGGGCACGCGCCGCGCCCGGCGGCAGATAGTATAGTGTGTGGTCAACTGCCCGTTGGCCGTCCACGCTATATGCCCAATCCGGCGGCGCATCATCCGCATAAGCGACCTGTAGCCATTCCAACCCGTTGCCAATGACGGAGAACAGGACACTACCGTTCGTTGTTACACTTAACCGCCCGATGCGATTCAACGGCTCTAGATGATAGTGGTTGAGGCGTACATATCGCATGATCATACCTGCTATTTTATCTCATCTTGTTCTATTTTGAATGTTATCTAGTGATTAACGACAATTATATTTATCGAAGCACAATCGCTGTTTATGGAGGCGTTTTCCTACTTCCACTCAGCCAGCAACGGCGCAAGGAAGCAGGACTTGAAAGCGGGGATAAGGTCACCAAAACTATAGGCGGCAATTCGTTGTCGATTAACGGCAAATTGTCCTATTACACCTCCAAGCGTTCTAAGTATCGCTTATCCGGGAATGAGACTATACTAAAATTGTGTGATAGATTATGTAAGGATAACCAAGCTTTATGAAACAGTTATTGAAAACTAGCCTATTGATAATCGTGCTTCTGCTGGCCGCCTGTGGTAGTGATGGCGCTAGTACAAGTGAGTCGGATGTCCCCCTCGCTAATACATCCTCCGAAACGACTGACGCAACGGGCTTCACATCAACCATTACTGGCGCTGTGGAAACTGAACTGAACGGCCGCGGCTACTTCATGTGTAGTGAATTTGAATTAGCGATTGGTGCAAATGGAGGCTTATCCAATAACATACTGATCACGCTTCCACGCGATGCCAGTGCGGGCATAACCTATGAGATGGCCGACGAAAAGACTGACGAGGAAGCCAGTGCGATTTATGCAGGCGATGCCATTCCGCAAGACTATTATAGTGGGGACGTCGTCGGATCTATTACATTGGATGCGGTTCCGTCACAAAACGGCGAGCGCGCCGCAGGTAGCTTTGAATTCACCGCGAGTACGAGAGATGACGCTACCGTGACTGTCACCGGCTCATTCGATTTCAACGTGGACTCTTCCATTGCATTCTTCGAGTGCAGTAACGAATAATCTTCGTTCGATCGGTTAGATGCTTTACAAAGATTTAGAGTGTATTTTAAAAGTCGGGAGATAGAGATAAACTGGTTGCATGACAACGAGAAAACTCTACCAGTGGTCTAGACGACGGGTTTGTGGCAGAAGCGGTTCGATTTTGCCACAAACCCGAATGGGTCGCCCACCCAAGTACAGCCGATGCGAACTGTTGGACGCGATCTGGTATGTGTTACGCAACGGGATTTCATGACGTGCTTTACCCCACGATTTCCCATCCTGGCAAACGGTGTATTCGTACGAGTCTGTTGATTCCCGATAGCCAAACGGCAAAAACAACAGAAAAAGGGCCACATGGCTACGACAGTGGCAAGCTGATAAACGGATGTAAACGACACATCATCGTCGACACACTCGACATGATGGTAGCCGTCGTAATGGTTCATCCGGCCAACTGGCAGGATAAAGAAGGATTGCGCTGTCTGTTGCGACGTGTGTCGCTTTTCCAGCGTTGGGTCACCTTGTTGGTTGGTTGCCTTGTGGACAGTGTATCAAGCGACTGTGCCGGAATCGTCCCGGATCCGTTCCGGACTAAATCTGTTCGTACAACAGGCCGTAATAGGCCATCGCATCCCCGATGGCGGGTTGCGCCAGCGCGAGGAGTACCGTGCCATCGCGCCCGGCGCGGTGTGTGGCCGCCTCAATCGCCTGCGATACACTCCCCGCCCAGCTTACATCATGATGATAGGCCGACGCTATCTGCATGGCTTCCGCTTCCGCCGGGAAGTAAATCGTCACGTTTCGCGCGGTTGTAGTTAAAATCAGCGCATCGCTGATGCTGGCGAATTGCTCATAGACGACCTTCATATCGCGGTCAGTGGGCACGGCCAACACAGTGACCACCGGCGCGGATAAGCGGCTTTTTAAGCTCTCGATAAAGGACTGCGCCGATAGCGGATTAATCGCGCCATCCACATAGACGGCGGGGTTCTGCGCCAGGCGTTGGCATCTTCCGGGCCAGAACACGGTCTGTAACGCGGCACGCACCCGGTCTACATAGTCCGTCATGCCGTGCTTAATTGCGGATTCCAGCCGGGCGTGGACGTTGCCCGCCCCCCACACCGCCAAAGACGCATTCGCAATTTCATAACGACCCAGCAGGGGCAAATCCACCACGCCATAGCGCCCAAAATCTACCCGTTGGCCGTCCGGTAAATCCTCCACCCATTGCCCTTCATCTATCGGCGCGAGCCACTCGAACTTCGCGTCTTTGGCTTCCGCCTCTGTGTTGAGGACGGTAAGGGCTTCTGGCGTTTGCGGCAGACTGTAGGCGAAGCTATGCGGCTTGATGATGCCCGCCTTATGCCATGCAATCCGCTCGATGGTATCGCCCAGATAGCGCGTATGTTCCAGCAGGATAGGCGCAAACAGCGACAGCATATTAGGCACAAGCGCGTTATCGTCAAAGCGCCCGCCGCGCCCCACTTCGATAACGGCAACATTGACGTTTTGCTCATCAAACCACCTCAGCGCCACCGCTAAAAATATCCCCTGCGGGCTAAGGTAGCTTCCCGGCTTTAGTGCCGCCGTCACCGCGTCAATCTGTGGGCGTATGTCGTTAATCAGGCGTACCAGTTCTGCTTCGCTAATCATCGCGCCATCAATGCGGAAGCGTTGGCGGTAGGTGGTCAGGTGAGGGCTGGTCAGCAGGCCGACCCTATGCCCCAGTGATTGCAAAATCTTGGCCGTAATCAGCGCAACAGAGCCTTTTCCCTTGCTCCCGGTGACCACCGCATATTCGCGTTTTTGTGCGGGCAAGCCTAGCGCGGCCAGCAGTTTTTTAGTCGGCGTGGTATCGCGGGTGTGTTCGTCCAGGCCGCGCCCACGCCAGTTGCTATGCGCCAGTGACTCAAAGACATAGGTGATAGCGTCCGCTTCGTTGGTGAAGGGTGATTGGCTCATTAACGCTCATAACTCCCATCGTCAAAGATTCCGGTGGTGTGGCAGTTGCGATTGTTGCGGGCGGCTTCCTGCTCCAACGTGACGAAGTTCTGATGTTCGCGCCCGTCCGGGCGGTATAATACCGCTTCCGCGTAGCCCTGCCGGACGAGGGTCGCATTGACGAAGACATCCCCCACATACACATATCGCAACAGGCGATCGAAGCGGTCGGTTTCGCTCCGGTCACGCTCCAGCCGGACGGTCTGCCCACTGACCAGGACGCTGTTGGCGGTGGTGGCTTGGCTGTAGCACGCTTCGCCGCGCTCCGGTGTGTTGACGCCGATATAACGCACGCGGAAGGTTTGCCCGTTGATTTCAACATCAATTGTATCTCCGTCAATTACGCGGGTTACGCGCCCTGTTTCGCCCTGTGGCACATCGCGCACGGTGACAATCCAATCCGCATCAGTCCCGCCGGAACTGGCGGGTGGCGGGACGTTAACAACCTGAGTATTGCCATTGCTCCCGCCGGAAGTTGCCGGGCTGGATGATTCCAACTCACAGGCGCTGATGACACTCATCATCAGTAAAAGTGCCATGATCATCAATTTTTTCATCTGTTCGCGTCCTTTGGGTAGCGTTTAAAACGGATTGTCGCGTTTTGCTGTAGATGTCGCTGGCTTTCTGCGACGACAAAACACTGGACAACTTTTTTGCCGTTATTTCGTTAGAAATTGTGATATGCTCTTACATGAGAGTCAATCTGTATTTTCATCTATTAGAACGGCGTCACGTATGGAACAAGAGCTACAACACCACATTGATGTAATTATCGCCTCCGCTTTAGCCCTCATGAGCGAGCGCGACGGCGAATTAACCGATAAACAAGAGCAGTTCATCCGCATCATTCTAGCCAATGCGGAAAAATTTATCCATCTTGCGACCCGCTTTACCGCTTTGCCGTTGGCGGAAGTCGGCTCTGAGCTACGGCATGAACTCGGCAACCCGTTAACTCCTATCTATGGTTACTCCGAACTGCTGATGACCCGTATGATTGGCTCCATGACGCCTGCCCAACGCAAGCATGTAATTGCTATCTCGCAGAGTACGGACGAACTACGCCGCATTGTGGATGAACTGGTGGCGCGGGCGCGGGCGTTGGCACGCGGCGCGACTGCTACTTAATCCGTAGGGATTATGTTAAAATAATTTGTGTGTGGGTACGAAACACCCCATACCGCTATCTTTACAACTGACAAACGAGAAAATTCTATGGCAATCTTACCCATTATCCGACCCGATAACCCTATTCTGCTGAAGAAAGCCATCAAGGTGACGAGCTTTGACGCTAAATTTCAGCAATTAGTGGATGATATGCTGGATACACTCATTGACGCGCCCGGTGTCGGCCTGGCCGCCCCGCAAGTTGCCGTCAGCCAACGCCTGATTATCGTGCGTTTGCCCGACGATGACCACAGCCGCGAAGAATACGGCGAGCAGGCAGGCGTTTTGTATGTCGTCGCTAACCCCAAAATCATCAAGCAAAGCCGAGAGATGGTGGACGGGATAGAGGCGTGTTTGTCCTTGCCTGGCTATTTTGGCGAAGTTGAGCGCCACGAATCGGTGGTCATCACCGGGCAAGACCGGCACGGTAAAGAGACGCGCATCAAGGCGAAGGGCTGGTTAGCCCGTGTCTTCCAACACGAGATTGACCACCTGGAAGGCCGCATGTATACCGAGATCGCCAAGACCATCTGGCGCGAAAGAGAAGGCGAAGACGAGCCGGAAGAAGTCACTGCCGAAAACATCGAATAGGCCGCCCGGCACATCATGAACATCTCCTGCCATACATGGGCGTTTAATAACCAATCGTTGCATTATGCGCTGGGCGCAGTGGCGCGGATGGGCTTCCGCTATGTGGATTTAGGCACAGGCCCACACATTGACCTGAAACAAGTGGCAACCGACCCACGCGGCGCGGCCTTGCGCGTTAAAGCCGCGCTCAATTTGTTCAATCTGCAATTGAGCGACCTCTACATCATGCTTCCGCACATCACATTGGCGGATGAAACCCGCCGCCGCAAAGAAGTGGCGCTATTCACCGCGCTATTGCCGTTTGTGGTCGCACTAGGCGCGCCCGGCATCACGCTATCGCCCGGCTTGCTCCAACCAGACCCGGACAGTCTGGCGCGTTCTATCGCCGCATTGCAGGAGATGGTCGCCGCCGCCCGTGCCGCGACCCCCGCGACCGGGTTACGCATCAGCATAGAGCCGCATCTGGATAGCGTCGCGCAAAAGCCAGATACGGCGCTGAAGATTATCGAACAAGTGCCGGGCTTGTCGCTCACGCTGGATTGGGCACACATGGTCTGTCAGGACGTATTCCACGATGACATCAGCGCGTTGTTGCCGCATACCCGCCATGTGCAGATGCGGCAGGCGGCACGCGCTCAACTTCAGTTGCCTTTAGAGCGCGGACGGATTGACCTGGCGCGTGTGGTGGAAAGCCTGCACAATGCGGGCTATAGCGATGGGGTATGTGTGGAATATACGCTGATGGAAGGGTGGCACGGCACAGAATTAGTCGATGTCATCGCGGAATCTGCTAAGATGCGGGATGCCCTGCGTGCGGCACAAGCGGCGTTTGTGGGCTAGGCTTCGCTCACCATCGCCTTGACCATCTCCACGATTTGCGGCAGAGTGGGTAATTCCTCCGCCCACAGTAGCGGCACATTCAGCATGAAGTGTGGCAGGGTAGGGGTAAAATAGTTACTGTCGGCATCGGGCGTTTGTGGCTGGTAAACCCCTTGTGCGTTAAGGCGATAAAACAACGCTTCTTTGTGGATGGGGTCAAGGATCCAATATTCCGGTACACCGGCCTGTTCATATTCCGCAAACTTTTCACCTCTATCTCGCGCCATGCTCTCCGTAGAAACAATCTCAATCACAATATCTGCCGGGCCATCGACCAATGCAGGCTTAAGCCGTGCCTTATTCTCGTTTAGTACAAACATAATATCCGGCTGGCGGCGGCACGGTGGCACGTCGAGTTTCATCACAAAGGGGTCTTCGCGGATTTCTCCGATAGGACGAAAGACCAAATACCACCGAAATAAATCTGCGATGAAGCGTGCCAGCAGATAGTGTAATTCGCTGATTGGCATCTTCTGAATCACCTTTCCATCGACCCATTCGCAGTGATTTTCAGCATATCTTTCCATGTAGTCATCAACGCTCACGCCTTCCGCAATCATTGTGCCTGTGGGGAAGGATGACGGCGGCTCAAAGGATAGTCGCTCGCCGCTCATCTCTGCGGAGTTTATTGTCTGGGAATCCGTCATTGGGTTTTGCTCCCTTTGAACAAATCAACGGGGGACAGGGCACGACGGTTCGCGCCCTGTGTGGTGATGCGCTGTTGCTGGTTGGTTATTTCCCGTCGTCAATCTTCTTCTGCTCGTCGTCTATGGGTTGGCCTTCGCGCAGTCCCCTGCGAAAGCTGGAAATACCACTGCCTAATTCGCCCATGATGCTTGCAATCCGGCCACCGCCGAATAACACTACGACGATAACCAGGATGATAAATAACTCTAATGCGCCAATTGGCATAATCCGATCCTCTCAAATCAAACATTACCTCATAGCGCCATTATAGCATTGAACTCCATCTGGTTAGAGGTATATCGTGACCAATCGCAGGTCAGGATGTGACAATCGGCGTCTTTGCGTCTTCCACAGGCAGACCTGCCTTACGCCACGCATCAAACCCGCCTGCCATATTGACCACATCAAAGCCGCGCTTAATCAACAGACTGGCCGCAATCTGGGAGCGCACCCCGCCGCCGCATTGGGTGATGATGGTCTGGTGGTGCGGCAGGTCGTCCGCCTGGTGCACGACATCGCCCAGAGGGATATAAGCGGAATCCGGCGCGTAATCGACAGCGCGTTCGTTGCGCCAGCGTACATCCAGCAACAGCGCATCGCCTTTGTTCATCATCGCGTGGGCTTGCTCCGGCGTGACCTGCGGCAATATTTGTTTAAATGCGCGGGCATCCGGCGTAAAATACCCGGTGATGTCATCCACGCCGACGGCGCGCAAACGCCGCAACAAGGCGGGCATCTCTGCCGCATCCGCAATGAGATACGTTTCTGCATCAAAATCCACCAACCAGCCCGCCCATGTGCTGAACTGCCGTGCATCCGCCGGGATGTTCACCGCGCCCGGCACGAAGCCCGTCGCAAAAACACCTGTCGGGCGTGTGTCGATGACCAGTGCATCCGTCTGCAATAGCGCGTCCAGCTTGTCGGTTGGCAATTGGGCGGGCGTGGGCAGTGTGTCCAGCAAGGCCGCCCCTGCCTGATTAACGGCTTTCATCTGCGCGAAGTAGCGCGGCGCGTCTGGCTGGTCGGCCAACAACCACTCGACAAATTCATCTTCGGTGTCAATCTGGAAGGCAGGATTAAACAGTTTTTCATAGCCCAGCGTGGTAGAGGGAACCGCGCCGAGCGCCTTCCCGCATGCGCTCCCCGCACCATGTCCCGGCCATACTTGCAGATAGTCCGGCATGGATTTTAAATTCTGCACGTTGCGGAACTGCCCGCGTGCGCCGATGACTTTCGTATTCATCACACGGGCGGCTTCTTCCAGTAAATCCGGGCGGCCTACATCACCTGCAAACAGGCAATCACCGCTAAAAATGCCCATCGGATGCTCCGCGTTGCTGTCCGTCAGCACGAACATGATATGCTCCGGCGTGTGGCCGGGACTAAACATCACCCGCAGGCTGACGCCGCCCACTTGAATCACATCACCGTCGAAGACTTCGCGCACTTTATCCGTTTGGGGCAGGTTATAGGCCAGCAAGCCGTCTAAAAAGTTGCGGCCTTCGCCACTGATATAAAGCGTCGCACGGGTATGGTGCGCCAGTTCCCGCCCACCACTGACGTAATCTGCATGGATGTGCGTCTCGGCGACGCCCGTAATCCTCAGGCCGTTTTGTTCGGCGGTCTTTAAATAAGGCGTAATGTCGCGCATGGGGTCAACCACCAGCGCATCCCCGCTACCAGGACACCCCACCAGATACGACGCCTGCGCCAAGTCCTCATCGTAGAAGTATTTTAGAATCATGACTCATTTGCTCCGTTTTGACTTTAAAAGGTCACCAATGCTTACTAGATGACCTGAATACACCGCTTATTTCATGACATTTGTCACAAGGTATCGCTACGCCGTGCTGATGGGTCGGCTTCCAGCACAAAGTCCGCGCCGAAGGCTCGTGCGGGCGTCTGTGCGCCGATGTAGTCTCCTGTCAGTGCGCGTTCTACGGCCATGAGCGCGGTCTGTGCGGTCAGGGCATAGCCTTCCATAGTTTCCAGCCAGGCTTCTTTGGTCTGCCCGGCGGCGTCCTGCGCCTTCACATAGATGTGTGCGCGTTCGGTCTGCCGTGCGGAATCAGTCGGCCCGTGCGCCACACGGTCGATGATGCGGCCAGCGCCCTGTCGCACGCCGTCAAACTTCATCAACCACTGGAGCGCCACGCCGCTATAGGCCAACCCGGTGATTTGTGCGGCGGGCAACGCCATATACGCGGTGATGTTGGGGATGCCGGATGTGTGATACCCGGTGCTGACATCCCCCCAGGGGATAGACAGCGTGTTAAATCTGCCGTGCGGGAATTGCACGGTCTTTGTCAGTTTGCCAAAATCCGCCGGGATGATGCGCCCGCCGCGCCGTATCATATTGCCTTTGGGGAGCATTTCCAGCAGGCTTTTAAGCGTCCCGGCGGTGATACCCAGCCCTCCGTCGGTTGTATCCGCGCCCAGCGCCGCGATAGCGACCTCTAGCTCGACGGCGTTGGGGAGGGCGTCCGCCACATAGCGGATGAGGCAATCGCTTGGCACAATGTCAAAGCCCACGCCGGACATCAACAGGATTCCGGCTTGTTGGGCGGCTTCATCCTGTGCGAAGGTGTCTTCAAACACACTGATTTCACCCGTGATGTCCAGATAGTGCGTCTTTGTCCGCAGGCACGCCTGGCGCATCGGCACGGCGGTGAATGTGAATGGCCCGGCGGCGTGCAGTACCGCGTCCACTTCGGCGGCATTGATGCCGTCCTCCACCACACCCGCGTGATGCACCGGGAAGACGAACGCTTCCAGGCTATAGCGTTCCGCAAGGGCGCGGACTTTGGATTCATCGCGCCCGGCAATCACCGGACTCAAACCGCGTTTAACGGCCTCTTGCACCAGTAACTTCCCGGTATAGCCTGTAGCTCCGTATAGCATCCAACGTTTTGACGACATGCACACTCCGTTTAACTGATAGCTTTCATGGTAACAGATTCGCCGCGCCTTGCATCTGGCACAATGCCCATAGCAGGGTTTAGTCGTAGCTTATGCTTCTATGATGTTAAACACGGGGCGTCCGGCCAGGTTACAGGGAAAGTTGAACACAAAGGCGCGGTTTTGCGTATTGATAGATAACAACAGAAAGAGCAGAGCGTTTTGTCCGATGATACAGCACTCACTGATTGGTTAGCCGAAGCCCAAGCGGGCGATGATTCCGCGTTTGACTGCATCCATAACGCGCTCGCGCCGGGCGTGCAACGCTTCATCGGGCGATTGATTGGCGCGGAAAATGCAGAAGATGTGGCGCAGGAAGTCTTTTTGACCCTGTATAAAAACCTGCCAGCCATCACGCCACCGGGCAAACTAAAGCCTTATGTCTTCCGGGTGGCGCGGCATCGTTGTTATGATTGGTTACGGAAGCATGGCCGCTACGAGACACTCTCTTTGGATGATGAGCCGATGAACGTCCGCGTGAGCTTTAACGCCGCACCCAACGCGACCCCACCGGATGAAATCGCCCATTGGTTGTTGCTGTCGCTGGAAGTCCGCGACGCCATCGACACCCTGCCAGACGCGCAACGGCAGACGCTCATCCTGTATTGTGAGGAGGAACTGACCTATGCAGAAATCGGGGAGGTGATGGACGTGAGCATCGGCACCGTAAAAAGCCGACTGCATCATGCCAGAAAAGCCTTGCGGAGCTTGTTAAACCCGCAAACTTTGTTAGCCATAGAAGACTCAATTAACGAATGACCGTGAGCAGACGAGCGCACATCTTCGTTGATCGATACAGCATAATTTATAAAGGAGAACAAACATCATGGACGAAAAACAATTCGAGAAGCTGTATGAATACACCCGCGCCCTAAAAGCCCTGCACCAATCCGCCCAGAGCACAGTAGCGCGTGGTAACGTGACCGGAACAGGCAAGTTGAGCGTGAAGGGCTACAACAACATTCACGGGCGTCTGGTCGCGCTCTTGCCGGATGACTTCACGATTACGGAGACACTGGTGCTGGAAATTGACGACGAGATGAGCGACGAAGCCATGCTGAACCAGGTGATGTATGCCGCACAACAAGCCATCGTCTATTTACAGGGGCTACAGCGCGATAATCGGCGTGGGCGCACCAGCGATGACCCGGCAGGCCGTGTGGACTTCGACTTTGACTTCAGCGATTTACGCAATCTTGGCCGCCAGATTCAAGAGCAGGTGATGGGCATTAGCAAGACCACATTAAAGCGAGCATTCGCCAACATTGATATTGACCTGGACGACGAAGCCGGAAGCGACATGCGCGGCCACGACTTAAGCGGGCGTGACCTCAGCGCCGCTAACTTCCGCCGGGCGCGGTTGAATGAGGCTAATCTGCAAAATACGAATCTGACCGAAGCCAATCTGGAAGGCGCAAACCTGAAGGACGCCAACCTCAGCCGGGCGATTCTGGTGCGGGCGAATGTGAGTGGGGCGCGGCTGAATAACGCGGTGCTGACGAATGCCGACGGCACAAACGCGAACTTTGCAGGCACACGGTTAAACGATGTGCAAGCGGCGGGTGGCGTGTTTGTCGCCACGAACCTGAGCGGCGCTAATGTGCGTGATGCGAACTTTAGTGGCTGTGATATGCGTGACGCTAACATGAGTAGCCTCAACGGGGATAACGTCAACCTGGCGGGGAGTGTGCTGGTCGGCGCGAACCTAAGCGGGGCGAACCTGAACGATGCAAACCTGGCCGGGTGTGACCTGACGAGCGCCATTTTAACGGGTGCAAACATCAACAATGCCAACCTGAACGGGGCAATTTTACGCGGCGCGAACCTGAGCGGCGCGAACCTGAAGGATGCCAATGTGGTGAATACCGACTTCACAGATGCCATGCTGACAGGCGCGAATTTGTCATCGGCGGATGTGCGCGGCGCGAACTTCACCAATACCAACCTGACAGGGGCAAACCTGAACGACGCCCAGATAGAAGGCGCTTACTTTGAAGAGACACTCCTACGGGCGGCGGTGATGCCGGATGGCAGACCGTTTAACCCGCACATCGACTTAGACGACTACCAACCCGCACAACAGCCGCCTATGCCGCCCGTGCCACCGGTGCCGCCCACACCGCCCACCCCGCCTGTACCCGGTGCGCGCCCTGCGCCGACTTCAACAGGCAAGCGCAAAGTTCGCATTGATATTCAGGATGAGGACGATAACGGCATCGAGATTTTGTAGCAGAGTTTAAGCCGCAGATTTTTATAAAGGCTTCCACAGGGGCGCGGATAAATCATTCGCGCCCCTGATTTTGTTTGTTACGGGGTCTATCAGCCGCCCGGCGGCACAGCGCTTGCTGGTGTAGCGGTGATGTTAGGCACGCTTAAGCCCGGTAGATTGGGTGCGCCCGGACGGGCATCGTCTGATGTATCCGTCGTTGTGTCCCCACCCGGTAAGCTCAAGTCCGGTAAATCCAATGGGCTGGTTTCCGGCTCAGTCACCTGGATGTTATCCGGCGCGTTGCTTTCGTCCGCCGCACACCGGAAGCCCGTCCACAGATATTGTTCATCCGGGCGCAGATTTAAGCGGTGTACCGCACGAGCGAAGAACGGCGGCGTATTCCAGGAACCGCCACGTAAGACACGGGTACTCCCGGCGGTTGGGCCGGTGGGGTTCACGGCAAGGCCGAGTGCTTGTTGTTGTGGGTAATAGTCCTGGAAGTACCAGTCATTCACCCATTCCGCGACGTTCCCGGCCATGTCGAACACGGCGAAGTCACTCCGGTTAATCGGACGATCGCCGACTGCGTGCGGGGTCGTGGGGCGCAAATCGCCCGTGCTGACATCGGCGGCGGTGGGGTTCCAGGTGTTGCCCCAGGGGTAAACATTGTTGTTGGGGCCACGCGCCGCGCGTTCCCATTCGGCTTCGGTGGGCAACCGTCGCCCAATTGTCTCGCAATATTCCCGTGCGCCATACCACGACACACCGCCAACGGGCAGGTTGGCCTGGAACTGCGGGTTGCCTAAGTCATAATTCTGGCTATCAAACTGAATAAAGCTGAATTCCTGCTCGGCGGTGGTCAACACACATGGGAAGCCGCCGCAACCGTTCCGGTGACTGCCCGGCCCTTTAAAGTCCAGGAAGGCCAGATATTGCTCGTAAGTCACCTGTGTGGCTTCCATGAAGTAATCGTCTAACTGCACCTGATGCGGCGGGAAGGAGTCTTCCGCGCTTCCGCGCTCACAACGGCGCTGGTCACGCTCTACGCACTCCGTCACGGCGACGAGAATCTCGTTAATATCCGTGCCCATCGTGAACGTGCCCCCTGGAATCGGCACGAGTGGCGAGGCAATCACCAGCAGGCGCTCCAGACGCGGGTCTAGCGGCTCGCTCGGTTGTTGAGCAGTCAACGGTGTGCCTATGCCATCTGTGCCGGTTTCGGTCAGAGGTTGCTCGTCCAAAGAGGAAATAACGGGCACTGTGGTTTCGCCGTTGTCATCTTCTGTCGTTTGTTCCGCCTGGCTGGGGGGGGCTACCTGCGCGACGGCGCTTGCTTCTGTAGCACGGGGGGTGGAAGTCGGCACTTCAATGACGCTCGGTGAGATAGGTTGCGTGGCTTGCGAGCCTGCAAGCGTCGCTATGACGACTGCATCAATCGTCGCGTTGATGTCTGCTTGTGATAGGGGTGGTTGGTCAGGAGGTATTTCGTTAACGTCGGGTTCTGCTGGTGGTGGCGTTTGTTCTGGGGCTTGTGTCCCCACCTGAGCAACCACTGCCGGGATGCTGGTCGCTAAAGCGGCACTCACGGCGGCATCCACCGTGCCTTGAATGTCCACTTCTGGCAGGTTTTCTTCCACGACTTCTGCTGGCGCGACGGGTGTGTTGGTGGTCTGGCTGAGCGACTGAATCGATTCTTCCGTACTGCCGAACTGGAAGACACCCAACGTCAGCAATAACAAGACAGAGACTGCCGCACACCCAAAGCCGAAGGTGCCTCCAATCACAATCCATTGCCAGGCGGCGCCACCGCCGTTACCGCGTGCAGGTGGCCTGCCGCCTACTGTTCCGTATGGTCTGGTCATTATCATTCACTCCTTGCTGATGCCTTGCATCAGATTTCGGCTATCATTTCTAAACGAAAATTCGTGGGAGTTCAAGCCTATTCCGTCGTTTCGGCGGTTGGCAGAGCGCCACACGCCCCGCGTCGTTCCCCGTCGCTTTGTGCGATCCACCCGGTTAAGCCTGTGGCCGTCACGATGCCGTAACTCTGTTCCGCCGCACGCAGGACGGTTAGCACATCGCCTGTCTGCGTGCTGGCAAGCGTTTGTGTGAGCGCCGGGTCGGTATAGATTTGTGCATCGGCCTGCACAATAAACGCGCACGCCGTCGGGAAGTCGCTTAACGGTCTTGGGTCGCGCGGGATGTACTGTGCGCCACATTCTCCGGTTGTCAGTCCGGCGAACGGATCCACATAGCCGCGTATCCCGTCTACTTCCACTTCGATGAAATCTGTCGCTGTGCTGATACTCCTTACAAAGTAAGGGACGCCTTCCAGCATCCGAAAGTTCTCAAAAACTTCATCTGCATAGGGTGCGTTGTACATCACAATCGCCCCTGCGCCCGTATTGGTGAAGTTGCACGCCAAAAACGGGATGTCGGTCGGGTCGGCGCGGCGGGCGTCTTCCTGACGGTCAAGCCGGATGAGCGAGATAAGCAGAAATCCACCGAGTACAACCGCCACAATGATAATCAGATACACCGATGCTTTGATGTAACGAAACGGGTTAAACTGGTCATTCATTGCGCCACATCCTCTGCGGGTTATGCAAAAGTCGCCCAAAGCCACAGGCTATTATGCCCTTCCAACGCGGATTTCTCAATCGCTAGGCGCTATAATAGGCTAAACGTCAGCTTAGAGTAGGCTATTTTATGAACATCCATTCTCCGCTTTTGCTGGAAGACACCATCCGCCGCAAGCTCGACCCGTTGATGTTGGTGGCGCGTAAGGTGCGTTCCGGGATGATTAAGGGCGATAGGCGGTCTGCCAAACATGGTACAAGCATCGAGTTTGCCGATTACCGCAATTACGCGCCCGGTGATGACCTGCGCCGCCTGGATTGGAACGTCTACGCCCGCACGGAGCGACCCTATATTAAATTATTAGAGGATGAGGAAGATTTAGCCGTGCATGTGCTGGTGGATGCTTCCGCTAGCATGGATTGGCCGCAGGAAGCCAACGCGGAAACCCCCGCCGACCATAACAAGTTACTCTATGCCAAACGTTTGATGGCGGGCATCAGCTACATCGCCCTTTCCACCAATGACCGCCTGACCGTGACCACCCTGCATGGGGAAGGTCAACAGAGCGCATTTGGCCCGGCACGCGGGCGCGGCCAGACGGTGCCCATGTTGCGCTACGCGCACGGGGTATCCGGTAAGGGGATGTTGAACTTCAGTGCCGCGCTGAAGGACTACGCCGCCCGCACAAACCGACCCGGCCTGTGCTTCGTCCTCAGTGATTTATTCACGGTGGATGGCTACATCGACGGCCTGAACGCGCTTATGGGGCGCGGGCATGAAGTGATTTTATTGCATATCCTGTCGCCGGATGAAATAACCCCCCCGCTTGCCGGAGACTTGCGCCTGATTGATGTTGAAACCGGGCAAGCGCAAGAGGTCAGCATTGACGCCGGGATGCGAAGCCTGTATATGCGGCGTGTATCCGCATGGCGTGATGAAATCCGGGCGGAATGTGCGCGGCGCGGTGTGGTGTATCTGCCGCTACAAACCGATTCCGCATGGGAAAAAGTGTTATTGTATGACCTGCGGCGTGCAGGCGTGGTGCGCTAGGCTGGTGGCCTATTCGCCATCGTCACCGCGCAGTGCCGCGCTGATTTTAGCCTGTAAATCCGGGTCAATCTCGGCGGAAGGGGCGCTTTTGTCCTCTAATGGCACGGTGGGCGGGCGGTAATCACTCAGGAAGTTATCGTCTTCCGTGCTGTCTGCTACGGTGTCGTCGAATGCTTCTTCCACCGTTGTGAAGTCGTCTTCACCGGCGGTTGTAAGGGTGACGGGCGTTACTTCCGCGTCTTCCGGCGTATCGCCTGCGGGGAGTTGACCCGCGCCCACAAGACCTGCCCGCAGGCGGCGCTCCTCTAGCTGATTGTTCACATCGCGCTTGATGGGCTGTTGGGCGCGTTCCTGCGTCGGGGTGGCGTTGTCCATCGGGCGCATCTGCACACTACGCGGCGATTCCGCATGGATGACCTGTGATTTTGCCAGCAACCGCGCCACGCGGAACTTGTTCAGCGCCCATGTGACGCCGCCGCCAATCAGCAAGCCGGATAGCAGATAGCCCATAACGCCCTGATATTGCCCACTGAACACCACTGTTTCAAACAACAGCCACAGGATGAAGAACACGGCCAGGCCGCCAGCCAGCATCAAGCGCCCGGTGCGGACATCACTTTTTACATTCAGGCGCCGCCCTTGAAAAGCCAGCCCCAGACCAAAAAACACCGGGTACAGCGCCCAGGCATACGTCCAGCTATGCCAGTGCCCGGTGATGAGTTGATATTGCAACACAAAGCCTGTGCCCGTGATGATGATGCCCGGAAAGATGAGCCGCACCCGTGCCACTTCTTCCGCGTTCCATGCGATATACAACAGAGGCAAGCCCGGCAACATGATGAACACTGGCCAGATGTACTGTAACCAGTTGAGTTCCGTAAATTGGGCATACAGGATAAATGCTCCGGCGGCGACCAATGCTACGGGCGGGGTATAACGGCGGATTTGGATTAACGCTTTCATATGGTTTATTCCCTTCGCTCGCTTACAGGTCTTTTTTGTCGCGGGATTTTGGCCGCAAAATGTTGAAGAACTCTTTCATCATCGCTTTAACGCCCTTGCCCGTGTACAAACTCCCGTAAGTAATCGCGTACTTATAGCCTAAGCGTTCCGCTTGGGCAGACAGGCGTTTTTGCTCGTTGCGATAATTCACCATAATATCATCCAATGTGGTGATGCCTTCCCACAAGTCGGATTTATTCACGGTGATGAAGAACGCCTTTAAATTGCGGGCGGCGGCGGGTTCGTCGTCAATCATCTGCATGACGAAGTTCAGCGCGTCCTTTTGCTGAATCACATCGGTGTGATCCATAACAAAGATGATACCGCGTGGTTGTGCTTCGCGGAATAGCTCCAGCCAGTCTGTTTCCCACATGGCGTATTCCCCGCCGACATCGCGGGTGGCCTTTAACTTCATGCGGGTGTCGCCAATCTTGGAGGTAAAATCCGAGATTTCATCGCCACCGGCGGCGGTTGGCTCCGGGTCGTAACCTTCCATGTCCTTCATATTTTTACGTAGCCATTCGATGAGCGTGCTTTTACCCACCTGGCGCGAACCTAGCACGATGAACGGCAAGCCGCCCACCCGCACATAGAAGAAATCCTCAATAAACGCCACACTACCGCGTACCGTGCCCGTTACGCCGGAGAGTGTGCCGACGACCACTGTAATTAATGTATCCAGAATATTACTCATCACCTGTCCCTTTGTTTGCTACAACTCTTAAGGCTGTTTTATCTATCATAGCTTACTCTATTATACGCAATCCACCCGCCTAAGTTCCGGTGACAATGCAGGCCACCCGGCACGCCACCCGGCAGGCCACCCCGCCGGACTCCTCACTTTGGGGCTGATTTGTCTATACGTCATGCGCTTTGCTTTCTATAATGACCGCATAATCCGCATATAACCGAGAACAAAACATGAACAATAAAATCCTCATCCTGATTGGCGTGGTGACGGTGGCGGCTATCGGCGGCCTCATCGCGCTGACGCTGGTATTAACGCCGGAAAACGAACGCGGCTATAACGCCGCCGTGCGCTTCATGAACGCCGCCGGGACGTTCGACGATGACACCGCCTATGCTCTGCTTTCCCCACAGATGCAAACTTATGTAGATTCCACCTGTGACGGTAGCCCCTCAGCGTGTATTGCCGCCTACATCCCGGCGGAATGGGGCAACCTCATCCGCGATGGGGCGGCGGTCTTCCGCCGGGCGAAACGTGATGGTGACGCCTACGATGTGCAATTGGTCGCTACGTATGAGTTCGGGCAAGGCTTCGCGGGTGTGTGCATCTACCACCGGATGGAAGAAATCGCGCCGGAGGATTGGCGGGTGGCGGGGTGGTCGGGTTTTGTCTCCTGCGATGAACCGAACAGTGGCATTGACGGACTCAGTGCGGCTTCCGCACCCAACCGGGTTTTACCCTGATGCCTGGTTATGGCCTGCGGGTGTTCGTAGTATTTGCCCTGTGCCTGCTGGGTGGATGCGCCTCTCTCGCGCCGATGCAATCGCCGCCGCAGTTGAGCGCCACACCCGGCCCGGCCTTTATCATCACGGCTGACCGGTACGTCACGACGGCGTTTACGGTGTGGTATCCGGCAGATTGGCGGGTGGTTAGCAGTCCGGCATTTGCGGAACCGCATGTGTATTTCATCAGCCCGGATGAGCAAGCGGTGATTGCGCTGGCGCTGGACGAGGACGACATCCGCGAAGCTCTGCCGCCATTAACGCCGGGCGAACTGCGCCGAGCGCGTGAAATCATAAACGGTGGGGATGTGGTGGCGCTCATGATTGCGCCGGAAGACGGGTTTGATGCCTATGATGCCGTTTTCCAGCGCATGATTCAAAGCGTGGAGTAAGTTTCTGTCTGTATCGCGTGCTAACTCATCAAATGGGGGCAAAATGACTCATGCCCCCATAACAAATAGCCTGCTGATTTTTTCTAGGACTCGTCCGCTTCGTCCGCTTCAACTTCGTCTGTTGCTTCCGTTTCTTCGGCTTCTTCAGCCTCATCTACTTCTGTTTCTTCTGTGTCGGTGGATGCTTCCGGTGTTTCCTCTACTGCCGGGACGCTTGTCGGGAAGGGTGTCGCGGTGGGTTGTGCTTCCGGCTCTGGCAGGTTTAGCCCACTCAGTAAGGAGAACGACGCTAACACGCGGTGCAAATCATTATAACGGGCGTTGCCGTTTTCTTCATTCAGGTCAATGTTGCCTTCCGGGATGATGGCGCTGGCGACATAGAGCGACCCTGTGACGCCATTCAGCACAACCGCCACACCACTGACCGCCTCACCGTCGAAGGTGCGCGTTTGGTAGGCCACGCTGTAGCCAACACCGCCCGCCCGTTCAATCTCTTCCACGCTGATGATCTCCGCACCTGTGAAGCGGCGTTCTACCAATGCCCGCGCCGTGTTTTCGTCTACGCTGGTATTCGGCGTCACTTCTACTCGCAGGGCAATTCCGGCTTCGGACTGGAAGCTCGTCGGCAGGCCGTCGTTACCGTCAGTGCGTGTCCATGTGCGCGGGTAGCGCAACACCCACTCATGCACACGATCATAATGACTATTCCAGCCAAACGGCCCTTCGCGGAATTGGTCATTAAAGGTGACTGTATCCGCCATCAGTTCCGATACGTAGAACAGAGCGTCCTGTGCGTTTTCCGGCATGACGACACGCGAGAAGTAAACCAGGCCATCTTCCACATAAGCAATCTGTTGTGCCAGGAAGTTGCGCTGTTGTCTATCGCGCAGGCGGAAGTTAATAATCAGGCGGTCATCAACGCTGGGGCGGCCTAGTTCGGAAATGTTGGCATAGTCCGCAATCCAAATCTGTTGAACACGGCCATCATTGTAGAAGTTGTTTAAGTCGTCCAATGTGACGATTTCCGTTGGCGGGATTTCCACGCCGATTTGAATCCGGCTCACCGCATCGGGGTTATTCAGGTTGACCTGTGCGCGTTGGGTATCGTTAACGGTTGTGCCAACTTCCCAACCCGCAGGCACGCGCACGCTGAACACACCCGACGGATGCAGATAATCTTCGTTCAGTTGGATCGCGCTAAAGTCGCGGATGGGCGGTGGGAAGGTGGGCGGGATGGGGGTATTGGTCGCTTGAAGCTCTGGTTGGACAAGTTGTGGCGGGGCAAGCGCAGGTAAAAACAGCGAAACAGCCATCAGGACGGCCATGCTGATGCCAAAGCCATAGATCAAACGTTGCATGAATTTATTTTGTGTCTGCATAAGTATTGTTGACTCCGAGTGTTAGGTGGGTTACAGAACAGACGATATGTTACCTTAAAACACCGCGTCTGTTAAGACTGCCCGTTTTAACATTAAATAATCCCTTGTGACCCTTTACAGACCCCTAAGAAGTCGCTATACTGATCGTAACCCTAAAATGAGGATGACACATACGATGAACACACCCGCACGACTCAATGAAACTTATACCATGCGCGCCACTCAACAAACAGATTTTGATGCTGTGCTGGAGCTTATCCGCGCTTACGAGACTTCTATCAACGGCTACCCGATAATCACCCCGCACGATTTACGCCGTGAATGGGACGAACCGGACTTCGACATCACGGATAAGACGCAGGTTGTTTACAACGAACAGGGGCAATTGATTGGTTATGCGGAGTTGTTCTATCCTAAAGAACTCCCCGTGCGCCCTAGTTTGTGGATATGCCAGCACCCGGATTTTGAAGATATGGAAGTCGGGCGTGCGCTATATGATTGGGCGGAGCAAGTCGCCTATCAGGTGCTTGACCTCGTGCCAGCACACGCCAAAGTCACGCTGACAACCACGATGGATAGCCGTCATACCCGCCGCCCGGCCTTATACGAAAGCGTCGGCCTGACGCGCACCGGCCAGGCATGGCAAAAAATGCTGATAGAGATGGACGCTCAACCCGACGCCCCCACATGGGATGAAGGGGTAACGGTGGTGACGGGTGCGGATTTAAATGACATCCGTGCCGTGTACGAGGCACATCTGGATTCCTTCCAGGATCATCGTAATTATATCGAACGTGACCGCGACGAATACTTCAAGAAGTGGCTTTACTTCAATGTGGAAGACGAAGAAAGCTACGACCCGACATTATGGTTTTTGGCGATGGTGGACGGACGAATCGCCGGGATAAGCCTGTGCCACCCGTATAACGGCGGTGAGCCGGATGAAGGTTACGTGGCTATTCTTGGCACACGCCGCGAGTATCGTGGGCGCGGCATTGCTAAAGCACTGCTGATTCATAGCTTCCGGGAATATTGGGCGCGGGATAAGCGCAAGGTCAGCCTGATGGTGGATGGCAGTAGCATCACGGGGGCCAACCGCCTTTATATGAGCGCCGGGATGCACGTTGCACGTGCCTATGAAACATGGGAAAAAGTCCTGCGGGATGGCGAAGAACTGAGTACGCAATAGCGGCTTAAATAAACGCCTGCTAACCTTTCCTTTAGAACATGATGATTTTTCGTTGCTGTGTGCTGGTGTTAGCCTGATAATAAAGCTAATCAACCAACAAACTAACACTGACTAAGGAAAATGACCTCATGGCACGTAAAATCATCGTGATTGGTAGCGGCTTCGGCGGGCTGGGCGCGGCAGTGCGCCTGGCCGCGTTGGGCTACGATGTTGAAATTTTTGAAAAACGCGACAAGCTCGGCGGGCGGGCGTATGTATACGACATCAACGGCTTTAAATTCGACGGTGGGCCGACGGTCATCACCGCGCCGTTTATGTTCGATGACATCTGGGAATCAGCGGGCAAAAAACGTGAGGACTATGTGCAGTTCGTCCCGTGTGACCCGTTTTACCGCATCTTCGACCACAACGGCGTGCCCTTCAACTACAACGGCGACGCGGAATTCATCCACGAGCAAATCCGCGAGCGTAGCCCGGAAGATGTTGAGGGTTACAAGCAATTTATGGGCACGACCAAAGCCATCTTTGAAAAAGGCTTTGTCGAACTTGCGGATAAGCCCTTCCTGCAAGTGATGGACATGCTCAAAGTCGCGCCCGACCTCATCAAGATGCAGTCCTACAAGAGCGTGTATGCGTATGCCGCGCAATTTGTCAAAGATGAATTCCTGCGGCGTGTGTTCAGTTTTCATCCGTTGCTCATCGGCGGCAATCCATTTGATAGCCCTAGCATCTATGCGATGATTCACTATTTAGAGCGCGAATGGGGCATCCATTACGCCATCGGCGGCACGGGTGCGATTGTCAACGGCATGGCGAAGTTATTTGATGAACTGGGCGGCACGGTGACACTCAATGCGGAAGTGGATAAAATTTTGGTGGATGGCGATAGCAAAGCCTATGGCATCCGCATGAAGGATGGCACGGAGCATCTGGCGGATGCTGTCGTCAGCAATGCGGATGTTGGCTTTACCTACCTTAACCTGATTGACGCCCAACACCGCCGTAAATGGACAGACCGCCGCGTAAAAAGCCTGAAGTACAGCATGTCCCTGTTTGTCATCTACTTTGGCACGAAGCGCCTGTATCGTGAGCAAGGGCTGGCGCATCACAACATTATTTTAGGCGAACGTTACCGCGAACTTCTGCGCGACATCTTCAAGAACAAAATCGTCGCGGATGACTTTAGCCTGTATCTGCATATGCCCACCCTGACCGACCCCAGCATCGCGCCGGAAGGCCACGAATCCTTCTATGTGCTGTCGCCCGTCCCGCATTTGGGCAGTGGCACGGATTGGCAACAGAACGCCAAGCCCTACCGCGACGCCATCATGCAATTCCTGGAGGACAATTACCTGCCAGACCTGCAAGAGAACATCGTCGCGGAACATATGATTGACCCGCTTCACTTCCAGGATACGCTGAATAGTCATCTTGGTTCGGCCTTTAGCGTGCAACCGATTTTGATGCAGTCTGCATGGTTCCGCCCGCACAACCGCAGTGAGGATGTGAAGAATCTGTACTTTGTGGGTGCGGGCACGCATCCCGGCGCAGGCTTGCCCGGTGTGTTGTCATCCAGCATCATCGCGCAAAACCTCATCACGGAGGATTTCCCCACACCCAAGCGGATAAGCGTCAACGTGCCGCCGCAACCCGTTGCAGGGGACTAGGCATCCGCTTATTGTGGGTGGGGGAACTGCGCTAACTTGTCCGGGCAAGTGTTTTTAGGGCTGGCCGATGTCGTTCGTTCAGCCCTTTATGTTGAGTGGGCGTTGGGTAGGCGTCTGTCAATATCCGGCAGGCGTATTGCTGAAGGCTGGGGGGCGTGAGGCTAAACCTGGAAGCCGCCCGTAATCCGCACGACTTTGTGGGTGTAATTGCTGACGTACT
>DAIMZF010000024.1:0-36448 GCA_036734085.1 Aggregatilineales bacterium | reverse complement strand
ACTACGAAGATGGACGAAAACGCCATAGCGCCTGCCGCAAACATCGGGATGAGCAACCCCATCATCGCCACCGGAATCAGCAAGACGTTGTAGATGAATGCCCAGAACAGATTTTGATAAATTGTCCTCATTGTGGCACGGCTTAAATCTAATGCACGCGGCACGCCGGATAAATCGCCACCCATCAACGTAACATCGCTGGCTTCTATTGCAATGTCTGTTCCTGTGCCGATGGCAACCCCAATGTTGGCTTGGGCAAGGGCAGGTGCATCGTTAATCCCATCACCGACCATCGCCACTCGCTTACCTTCTGCCTGCAATTGACGGATAGCCGCCGCCTTATCACCGGGTAAAACTTCCGAAAATACGCGGTCTATACCAATCTCTTGTGCAATAGCGTTTGCAGTGAGGGTGTTATCACCTGTTAACATGACAACCTCTTTGCCATCCGCTTTAAGCTGACGCACAACAGCGATAGCGTGTTCCTTGATGGTATCCGCAATAGCCAACAAACCGACCAATGCCCCATCAACTACAACAATAACCACCGTCTGCGCCGCTTGCTGGAGTGAGTCAATAGATGGTTTGATGTTTTCTAAGTTGATCCCGGCTTCACTGATGTAGCGTGGACTGCCAATGATGACTGTTTGTCCATTTACCTCGCTACGGATTCCGCGCCCGGAGTCCGCCACAAAGCTTTGCGGTTGATTTATCTGTATTCCGCGTGTTTTCGCCGCGTGGACAACCGCTTGCGCTAAAGGATGTTCGCTTGCACTTTCCGCACTGGCGGCAATCTTCAGTAGGGTGGACTCGTCATAATCACCGTAAGGGATAATCTGTGTGACGGTTGGTTCTCCCCGCGTGAGTGTGCCTGTTTTGTCGAACATCACCGTGTTTAATTTGTGTGCGTGTTCCAAAGCCTCACTATTCTTGAACAAGATTCCACGCTCCGCGCCGCGTCCTGTGCCAACCATAATGGCTGTTGGGGTTGCCAAACCGAGCGCACACGGGCACGCAATCACCAGCACAGCGATTGTGTTTAACATCGCGGTAGTCAATGACGCATTGCCAATGGTCATCCACCCGATGAAGGTCATTGTTGCCAATACGATGACGACAGGAACGAATACACTGGATACACGGTCAACAATACGCTGAATAGGCGCTTTAGAGCCTTGCGCTTGTTGCACCAGGCGGATAATCTGCGCTAATGCTGTTTCTGCCCCAACGCGGGACGCTCGCACAATCAAGCGACCTTGTTTGTTTACTGTCCCGCCGATGACCTCACTACCTACTGACTTCTCAACGGGCAGGCTTTCACCCGTGAGCATCGCTTCATCAACGCTGGATTGCCCCTCTGTTACAACGCCATCGGCTGGGATGCGCTCACCCGGACGCACAATGACCGAATCGCCAACGTATAAATCATTTACTGCGATTTCGATTTCCTCTCCATCGCGTAAAATGCGCGTTGTTTTGGGTGTCAGGTTCATCAACTTTTTGATAGCTTCACTCGTTTTGCCTTTGGCATTGGCTTCCAGTAATTTACCCAACGTGATAAGGGTCAAAATCACCGCCGCCGACTCGAAGTAATCGTCTTTGCCTACAGCATCGGAGAACCCAAAGATAACGCCCAATAGCACAATCAAACCATAAACATAAGCGGCTGTGGTGCCCATTGCGACCAACACATCCATGTTCGCCGTGCCATTCCTTAAAGATTTGACGGCCCCTGTAATATATTGTCTGCCGAGCATGACATAAACAGGGGTTGCCATCGCACCGAAGACGAATAGCCAGTAGTCTTCCATGAGGAACATAAAATTGTCCATCAAAAACGGGATGTCATGAACAAAATGGCGCGACATGCTGAGGATGGTCAACGGTATAGTGAAAATCGCCCCGATAATCACCAATCGGCGTTGGCGATTAATTTCTGCTTGCCGTGCGGCTTGTTCGGTGTCTGTTGGGGATTCTTCTTCTGATACATCCACAACACCATAACCGGCTTTTTCTATAGCGATGATGAGATCATTTCGCCGTATAACATCCGGTAGATAGGTAATCATGGCGTGTTCTGTGGCAAAGTTCACGACTGCTTCTTGTACGCCGGCTTGCTTGCCAAGTGCGCGTTCTACATTCCGGACACATGCGGAGCATGTCATGCCCGTAATTGGTAATTCTATCTGTTGTACAGTCATTTGTCTTACCTTCAACTGTCAGGAGATTAATTTAAGCAACATACACAGTTTAGACGATGTGAAGGGGCTTTTTCATTCGCCATCTGGCGCTTCTTCTTCAAATCGATAGAATAACGGTTCGTCGCTTAAGCGCCCCCAAAACGGCAATGTAAAGTTTAATTCTTCATCAGTAATGTTGATAGCTTCGCGGTAAAATTCCATAAAAGAGACAGGATAAACAGGCAAGTTCTCGCAGTTACTATCAACCCCCAGTGCTTCCACCCAGCCGAAAACACTATAATACCGTGTGCGAAACCGCTGACCGTCTTCTGAAATTCCAACGATTTCGATTATGTCATTATTTGGAATATAACCAACAATACTTGTGCTGACCGTTGGTGCATTGCGTATGGTCAGGTTACGGCCTTCACGGGTGTTGACTTGTGCAGTGCATCCCGCTACTTGCACGACAATTGATGCACTATGGGGCAGGCGGTTAACCAGCGAAATCACTTCATCATAGGCTGTGCTGTAACCCTGGTTTGTCTCTACGAAAGCTGTTTGTCCTGCATGTTCTAGCTCCAGTACACCTTCCGCCACTGTTACGGAGACATCTTCATCGGGGTTTGACCACGTAGCGAAATTTTGCGCTGGTTGAATGATTTTTAAGTCAGCATGTGGATACAGCGTATAATCCCGGATGCGTTCATCTGCCAGCACCCGATGAACAACTAACCCAGCGCTATGGACGATGATGCTAAGTTGTTGTTGGTCATCAATGCTAAAGTCCTCAACATAAATTTCAGTGGATGGCAACACAAGCATTGTAAGAGCATCATCAAAGTAAATAAAAGCGCGTCCGCTCGTGTTCGTGCGTATCCTATCCCCTGTGCCAATGGGCATAATCGAGCCTGAGCGAACAGTTATCCACGCTTCAGTATCCTGTCGTTGCACCGAAACACCTGCATAAGTCACTTCCAGCACGCCGGCATGGGGTTGGCTTATCTGCGCTTGGCTATGGAAGGTCGCGCTTAAACTGAGTAGAAGTGAGGCTAAAAGTATTTTGATTGTCATGATTTATCACATTAAGGGTAATTCAACAAAAAAGGTACTGCCCTGACCCTCACGACTTTGTACCCATATCCGCCCATGATGAGCTTCCAGTACAAACTTTATGAGGCTTAATCCTAAACCTGTACCACTGATGTTCGCTGTTTGGCGCGTTTGCACACGATAGAATTCCGTAAATAGCTTGCTTTGTGCCTCGTATGGAATGCCATAACCATTATCTCTTACGGACATGAGCATTTTTTGTCCATCAATGCGGATGTTCAACAGAATATCACCGCCGTCATCTGTGTATTTATTAGCATTACTCAGCAGATTAGCCACAACCTGTGACAGTTGCTGATAGTTCCCATTGATCATGATGGTTGATGGTTGGATTTGTAAATGGTGTGTTTGTGCTTTGCGGGTAAAATCAGGCTCAAAGCGTGCGTAAACTTCCCGTACCAGTCGGGCGAAATCCAAAGATTCTTTGTGGGTTTCTTTGCTTCGGAGTTGTTCCAGGTCTAAAATTTTAGTAATAATCTCCAACATCTCGTTGCCGGCGTTGCTGATATGGCTGATAAATTGATTGTTGCGTTCGTCAAGTGTTTTGCCCATGTCGATGAGTTCCGCATAGCCGATAACGCGCGAAAGCGGATTTTTAAGGTCATGCGACGCCATACGTATCATCTGCGTTTTTAGCTGGCTTAATTCCGCAATTTTGGTCACATCTGCCAGAATAACTACCCATCCGCTTGAACCTTGAAAAGGTGCGGCGGTTAGATTAAAGGTCTGACCTCTAATGCCGAGTTCATCCCGGATGATTTCTCCCAATGTAAATTTTACTTTCAACGCTTCTAATGCTTGTTCTGGAATGTCATTGGACTCTAATATCTCTATTAAGTCCTGATTAAGCGCGATGGGCTTGACCACAAGTTTATCGAAAGCTGTATTCCACTGAATGGCGGATAACTGATTATCTACAACAATGATTGCTTCTGGAATATTGGCAAAGATAGCCGCCTGAATTTCCTGTTGTTGGCGTGTTTGTTGATACAGAACAGCATTTTCAATACTTGGTGCAATACGTTTGGCAAGGTCTTCTACAGTGATTCGTACAAAATCGTGTCGCCGCGATGTTTCCAGCGCAATAATCCCATAGATTTTATTTTGCCAGATAATAGGAATGGCGTGCTGTCTGCCTTGATGAATTATTTTTGCTGTTTGATAGGCCTGCCATGCGATAGGCTGTAAATCCGACTTTGTTGCGTGGATGCTCTCGATGATGGTGCTTTCACCATCACTTAATTGCAGGATAGCGCCTTTTGCATCTGGCATTAATTGGCGAATATCCTGTGCGATAAGCGGCCAGATTTTGCCCAGCAATAAACGCTGTTGCTCAACTTGTGTTACGCTCTCCAGTAAAAATTCAGAGCGTAAGCGGCGGCTAATCTCCTGTGAAATTTCTACACCGATAGCAAACAGCATGGGTAAAGAGAGCGCCAGCCACAGGTAGAGTAGATTAACAACTATCCGACCTTGTGCAAAGATGAGCGAACTAACAATCGCGGCCAGTAGTATAGAACCTATCCAGATGAGTATTTTAAAATACCATCTTGGATAACCACCTCCTATACTAACAGCCACAGAAGCCAGAATAATCATGACGATTTCTGATAATCTTGATTGCTCCACCAATGCTTTATCTTGCAACAAGGTCTCAATGGCATTTGCATGGATTTCCACACCTGCCATCGGGTGCCCGTTGGTTGATGATGGCACAAGGTAACGGTCTGTTGCACCAACTGCATTTATCAACCCCACAAGCACGATTTTGTCATCAAAGATAGAAAGATCCGCTTGGCCTTCGATAACATCACGAAAGGAGATAACAGGGAAGCTTGATGCGCTCTCTAAACCGGGTGTGCTGAAGAAATCGTTCAACCAGAATCCGAATCCATCCACAGGCAACCGGCGCTGAGGCGTTATAGATGTAATGCTATCCTCTGTATTGATCACTTGTGGAAACGCACTCGGCGGTATTCTGAGATAAGCCAGATACACCGTGATACTGAAAGATAATGCGAAGTCTCCGTCAAAATCAATGATAGAAGGCTGGCGTCGGATGTTGCTGTCAACATCTGGAAAGCTGTTAACAAAGCCAATGTAGTCTGTTGCCCTCCGCAAAACCTCATTAGGCTGTAAAACGCTATTCATACGGATGCCGCTCGGATACTCCGCTAATCCAGAACGAATGGGTAAAGATTCCGTACCTGCGACTGCCAGTACAAAACGGGTGCGTTGGGGGCTTTGGCGGGCAAATTCTATTGCGTCAATAATATCTGTGTCTTCTGCTTCGCTTTCGCTGAAGATAATATCAAAGGCGATAACGCGGGCATTTGCACCATGTAATTCACGGATTAAATCCGCATAGAGCGTGCGTGACCATGTGCCCGGTGAGCGCCCATAAGCGGCAAGGCTGGTATCATCTAATGCGACAATAACAACCCGTTCACTGGATGGTGCGCCCACATAATAGATGTTGCTGATGCTTAATTGGGCACTTTTGAGTACACCTGCGGTCAGCATGATGATAAGCAGAACACCTGTCCCTATGCCTATGATCAAATGACTACGCATCTGGCTTAAAACACGCATTTGTCGCATCATGTGCTATTCGGTGCTATCTTGGATGTTCGCTTCCTCTTGTGCATCTTCATCAAGCTCATCGGGTGTTTGTGGTGTGCTGAGGGGTGCGCTTAAGTCAAGTTCAATCACATCTCCAATCGAGCTATAGCGCGTTAAATCTTCTACTTGACCCGCATCAAAAATGCGTAACCCTGCACAATTCGTTGCTATCTCTGCGGTAGAACTAAACACCCAGCCAAAATTATCACGGAATTCAATCCGATACCAATTGCCATCAACAATGGTTCCCAAAAATAGCGCGATTTCATCGGCGGCGATTGTCCCGATGCGGGGCAGGTCTATCGATGGGCCGACTCGAACATTAATGCGCGTGTCGTCAAAACTGCTGATTGCCGCGACACATCCATCTAAAGCCGCGTCGAGTTCTGCAAAACTGCTGGCACGTACAACATCACTCAACCCGGCTTCCGACTCAGCACGGACGCCGAATTCTTGACTGACATCGGCGCTTTCGTCGTCCGCCTGTGCCGTAACTATCCCTTCAGCAACCAACATTGCGGAGCGCCCACTCTCTTCTACGCGGATGTCAAAGGTCGTGCCGCGTGCGGCTAAGGCCATACCCGGCGTGCGAATGGTATAGGTAGAGTTCGCATCTAAAATGCGACCTAGCCGTTGCCGCGTCTGTCCCGCGATAATGTTGGCGGATAGGGTAAAGTTGCTTTCGTTACCTGTAAACTGCTCAAGGCGATATTCTGTATTAGGCAACAACTCTGTATCTGTGCCATCTGCGAAGAATGTAATTCGCGCGCGCCCTGTATCATCTGTGCGGATGATGTCTCCCACACCCACGATAGCTTCCACGTTCACGCGAATCGGATTGTTTGTGTTGACTCTTTGTACCGTGACTCCGGCAGAAAGCACCTCTAAGGTTGCGGCTAAATCTTCTTGGGCATTCACGGACATCGCCAATACTAATGTCAGGAATCCTATCAGTAGGAAAAGGGCTTTCTTCATCGAGACACTCCAATAATTGAGGTTATCTTTATGGTATCATTATATAACATCACACAAAACAAAAAATCCCCCGTCTAGCCAAACGGAGGATTAAAAAGAGGGGGACTATGAACCAGTTATTTAACTAACAGGCTGTCCAAATCGAGTACACTTCTATCCTATCGTAAGCTGTTTTTTAGCTCAACAGCCATCGGTAGAGTTTTTAACCTAGCCAGATGACCAAACTTTGTGATTAAACAAACACCTAATCGACTAACCCATGTTGATGTGCAATCGACACCGCTTCTGTCCGTGTTCCGGCGCTCAACTTGCTTAAAATACTGCTGACATGAAATTTAATGGTCGAGCGGCTTAAAGTCAGGCGCTCCGCGATTTGTTTGTTGTTCAACCCTTGACTCAAAAACTCTAAAACTTCTAATTCACGTTGCGTCAGGCTAAAATCCTGCGCGGCAGGCTGAGTTGTTAATTTAATGAGCATTTGTGTGGCTTCTGGTGCTAAAACGGACTTGCCCTGATATGCTTTGCGGATAGCATCTGCCAGTTCATCAATTGAAATGTCTTTGAATAAATAGCTGATAGCCCCTGCTTGCAACGCCTCCTGGATGAGCTTGTTATCATCGTTAAAGCTCGTCAAGGCGATGATACGCACAGTGGGGTGCTTCTTAAGGATTTGGCGAATAGCCTCTGTCCCGCGCATCTCCGGCATAATCATATCCATTAAGATGACATCAGGTTCTAGCTCATCGCATAACCGCACGGCTTCCTGACCGTCGGCGGCTTCGCCCACTGGTTGGAGGTCTGCAAAGGCTTTTAAAAACATAGAAAAACCCTGCCGCACAACCTGATGATCATCTACAACCATTACTTTGATTTTTTTGCCATCATTCATTGTATAAGCCTTTGGGATAGAGTGCCGTCACGATTGTTCCGCTACTGGCATCACTGATAATTTTCACCTGAACATCAATTTTTGCGGCGCGTTCCTGCATAATGCGTAAACCCATATGGTCACTTGGCACTGTGCTGATGTTAAAGCCGCGCCCATCATCCTGAACTGTAATTTCGATGTGTTCGGGATGATCCACTATTTTGATGACTGCATTTTGGGCGCGGGCGTGTTTAATAATGTTGTTTAATGCCTCTTGTACAATCCGGTATAAGCCCACTTGAACATCTGCTGGTAAGATGATGCGCTCTGCATCCACTACTAGCTCAACTTGTGTATCCATCCGGCTACGCGCGGCGTTGATGAGATGCTTAACCAATGTCCTGAAGTCGGTTTCTATCAAGGCGCTAGGACGTAATTCCAGTAAGAGCGTTCGCATCTCCGCGAGGGCGCCTCTACTCATGCGGGCTAAACGGTCTAAGCCTTGTTCCAGCGCATCTTCATCTTGCCTGATGCGTGGCAGACTTTCTGCAATCACGCTAGCGGAAAAAAGAGTTTGGCTGACCGCATCGTGTAAATCACTGGCGAGGCGCTGACGTTCCTCCAATGCCGCGACAATCTGCGCTTGCTCATACGCTTTAGCATTGCGGACAGCACTTACCACCTGGTTTGCGAAAATCTGTAAGCGGTCAGAATAGGCAGAGGTGAAAAAATCCGGCGTAAAGCTAAACAGATGAATAAACCCGATGACTTCATCCGCCGTGATGAGTGGCGAACCAAGATAACTGTGTAAAAGTGGCATTTTGTCAAACATCGTTGCCGCCGGTTCTTGTGCAATATCCGCGATGAGCAAGGGCGTTTGGTTTTCTACCATCCACTTTAATTCTGTCGTTTCATCTATGGTTGTTCGCATTTTGCGTATTTCTCGCTCATACATCGTGCCGATGTAGCCGACCACCCGATTATAGTTGTCTTCAACCAGTGTAATTGTTGCGATGTCGTGCGGGATAACATAGCGTAGATTTTTGAGGATTTTATCGAGCACCTCATCAAGCTCAAGCGTACTGTTGATAGCGATAAATGTTTCCAGCAACACTTCTGCCAGTGTGCGTTGTTCGTGTTCTATCTGCTCTGCATATTTGCGCTGTGTAATATCGGTGATTGCGCCCAGAATGGCGAGTTCGCCCTCATAAGCCATTTGTGAAGTGATGATTTGAAACCACCGTGTCGTGCCATCTGGCCGATGAAACCTCACCTCTAGCATCACCGGCTCACTACTTTGCTTAAGGTCGTCCGTAACGGACTTTACCGGAATGTGAATAAGGTTTTCAACGGGTAATTGCATAAAATCGTTGATTTCATATCCCGTCAGTTCATGGATGATGTCATTCGAGAAGACAAAACGATTATCCTGGATAATAAATATCCCGGCTGGGATGGTACTCAGCACGTGACGTAAGCGATTCTCACTCTCTCGGATTTGCCTCAGACTCTCACTATAACGCATTGCATAGCGGATGGTGCGCTCTAGTGTGGTGGCGCGTAAATCTTTTTTGTCCAGATAATCAATCGCGCCGCTTTCCATCGCCTCAATATCTACTTCACGATTGCCATGTCCTGTCAACAAAATCATGGGTGTGTTGATCCCCGATTGGTGCAAGAGTTTTATCAATTCGATGCCGGTTTCGCCGCCTAAATCGTAATCTATTAACATCACATCAAACGGTTGTTGCTCAATCTTCCGCAAAGCCTCATCAACGGTAGGGGCATACCAAAATTTTGCATCTTGCCGTAAAGCAGAAAGCAAATCCTGTATCAAAATGAATTGTGCTTCGGAGTCATCAACAACCAAGATTCGCATAAAATCTCTTCATCAGGAATAAGGAGTGTAATATGCAAATATTATAGCGGATTTGTAATGTCTGACCTATTTCTTGACGAAAGGTGTGAATACAGGTTAAAGTATAATCGTATACGATTATACGCTAAAAATAATTCATAGGAACCTGTATGACACTGGGCATTGGTGATGCTATACAACCTAAAAATACGTCGGAACTCATCGCAGATGCCTTACGCTCTGCGATATTACAAGGCAAACTTCGTAGTGGGCAATCACTCAAACAGGATGAAATCGCAAACGAATTCAGCGTAAGCAAAATCCCTGTAAGGGAAGCACTGGTTCAATTGCAGGCTGAAGGCCTTGTGCGGATGATTCCGAGCAGAGGCGCGACAGTCACACGCCTGACGATAGATGAAATCACAGAGATTTACACGATCCGCAGTGCCTTAGAGCCTATCGCCTTGCGTCGTGCAATCCCACACATTAAACCCACCGCTTATCACGATATTGAACAAATCCTGAACAAAATTGATTACGAAGATGATATGAGCAAGTGGGCGCAACTTAATTGGGACTTCCACGCCGCGCTTTACCGCGCCGCCGATATGCCGCGCTTGGTTCATACCGTGCAGACACTCTATAACAACGTGGCACGCTACCTTCTGCATAACTACTTAGATCGTGATTATTTAGCAGAGTCACAACGCCAACATCGTGAAATCTTGGATGCTTGCCGTGCCCAACAGATTGACCATGCAACGGAATTGCTTTTGCATCATTTAGGCGACCCTGTGCAGGTCTTTGCCGGCTTGCTGGATGTTTAACAGATGGCAGTAGGGCAGAATTAATAAATACAAATAAAAAATATTCTGAGGAGGATAAATTGATGGACGTTAATCTTCCCGATATTGGCACTCCCAATATCTTTGATATGCTTACCCCGCAACAAATCATCGCAGATTACCGCATTGCGTATCGTAGCCGTCAGGTAAGTTTGGTGGGTCGCCAGGAAGTGTTAAGCGGACGGGCGAAATTTGGCGTTTTTGGTGATGGTAAAGAAGTTCCGCAATTGGCAATGGCTCACGCTTTCCAAAAAGGGGACTTCCGCAGTGGTTACTACCGTGACCAGACATTGATGATGGCTTTGGGCGATGTGACGACACAGACCTTCTTCGCACAACTTTACGCCCATGCGGACTTAGCCGCCGAGCCTGCTTCCGCCGGGCGCATGATGAACGCGCATTTTGTCACACGGAGCATCAATGATGATGGAACATGGCGCGATTTAACCGCTCAATACAACACGTCGGCGGATGTTTCGCCAACTGCCGCGCAGATGCCGCGCCTGGTTGGGTTGGCACAGGCTTCCATACTCTACCGCCAATTGGAAGAATTAAAACAGTTTTCGCAGTTTTCACACAATGGAAATGAAATCGCGTTTGGTACGATTGGAAACGCCAGTTGTGCGGAAGGCATGTTCTGGGAATCGCTTAATGCTATTGGGGTACTGGGCGCTCCGGCGGTGATAAGCATCTGGGATGACGGCTACGGCATCTCTGTCACCAATGAACATCAAATTCTCAAGCAGGACATTTCTAATTTATTGGCTGGCTTCCAACGTGAAAATGAAGATAGTCCCGGTTATGACATCTATACGGTGTACGGGTGGGATTATGTCGGCTTGGTCATGGCTTATGAGCGCGCCGCCCGCATTGCCCGTCAAGAACACGTCCCGGCGATTATCCATGTGATTGAACTTACACAACCGCAGGGACATTCAACATCTGGGAGCCATGAACGGTATAAATCTAAGGAACGTTTAGTGTGGGAAGCAGAAAACGACTGCTTAAAACACATGCGCGAATGGATGATTGCCGAGAGCATCATCACACTCGATGAACTCGATGCACTTGAGGCTACCGAGCGCGAAGCCGTTAAGAATGACCAACGTGCCGCCTGGAAAGCGTTTGTTGGCTCAATTGATGTTGAACGTCAGCATGTAAACACACTGATAGAAGATATTGCCACTTACTCTAATCATGCCGATGCGTTACGCCAAATTGCCGCGAAAATGATAAAACCTCGCTACCCTAAGCGGAAAGATATTTTAGAGGCTGTGTTTGATACTTTACGCTTGACCCGTGATGAAATCCTCCCCGCCCGTGATGATTTAATTGCATGGCACGAGGAAAATCTGCCAGAATATCAAGACCTTTACGGCACAGATTTAATGAGTGAAACCAAACAATCCCCTTTGCGAGTGCCCATAATCGCACCCGATTACCCACAAGACGCGCCGCGTGTCAACGGTTTTGAGATACTCAACCGCTATTTTGATGTGGCATTTGGGCGTGACCCGCGCGTGATAACAATGGGGGAAGATACAGGTTATTTGGGTGGTGTGAATCAATCAATGGCTGGGATGCAGGCTAAATATGGTCAATTGCGTGTAGCAGATACAGGCATCCGCGAGACAACAATCATCGGCCAAGCGATTGGCTTAGCTCTACGTGGGTTGCGTCCAATCGCGGAAATTCAGTATCTGGACTATGTTTTGTACGCTTTACAAATTATGTCTGATGATTTAGCCACGCTACGCTGGCGGACAGCAAATGGTCAAGCCGCGCCGGTTATCGTGCGGACACGCGGCCACCGCTTGGAAGGCATCTGGCACTCTGGTTCGCCGATGGCAGGTATCATCAACCTTGTTCGCGGAATGCACGTCCTTGTTCCGCGTGATATGACTCGTGCTGTTGGGTTTTACAACACGCTTTTACAGGGTGACGACCCCGCGATTGTGGTAGAGGTGCTAAACGGTTATCGTAAAAAAGAACGCCTGCCACAGAACTTAGCAAATATAACCATTCCGCTTGGCGTCCCGGAAGTTCTGCGCGAAGGCCGTGATGTCACCATGATTACCTATGGCCCCACTTGTTTTATCGCGCAGGAGGCCGCCGAATTACTGAGCGAAATGGGGATTGAAGTAGAGATTATTGATGTGCAATCGCTGTTGCCATTTGACCGCCACGCGCATATTTTGAAATCACTTAAAAAGACAAATCGCCTTATCTGCGTGGACGAAGATGTGCCGGGTGGCACGACTGCTTATATGCTTCAGCAGGTTTTGGAAGTTCAAGGGGGGTATCACTGGCTGGATTCTGAACCGCGCACATTGTCGGCCCAAGCACATCGGCCAGCTTATGGCACAGATGGAGATTATTTCTCAAAACCCAACCGCGAGAGCATTTTTAAAATAGTTTACGAAATGATGCACGAAGCAAATCCGTCGGCTTATCCATTATTTTATAAATAAAAGAGGCATGGAATATGAGTATGAATGTTACTATGCCGGAGATGGGCGAGGGCGTTATCGAAGGGCGCTTGATGAATTGGCTTGTCCAGGAAGGCGATTTTGTAAAAGAGGATGACCCCATCCTTGAAATTGAAACGGACAAGGTGACTGTTGAAGTCAATGCGGAAGCAACAGGTAAGGTGCTGAAAATTCTGGTTCCATCAGGGCAGATTGTCACAGTGGGGATGACTCTAGCTATCATTGGGGCGGAAGGTGAAGAACCCGCAAGCACAGGGATGCAAATTGCTTCTGCACCTGCAACTGCATCGACTCCTCATAAACCTGCCGCAAAAAAAGAAGATCAATCAGGCTCTAATGGGATAGACCAACAACCGATTGGACGAGAATTTGATGGGTTACGTGTGAGTCCGGTTGTATCACGTATGTTACGTGAGCATGACATCAATATCGCGCATATCAAAGGGACAGGCCGTGATGGTCGCGTGACCAAGCACGATGTTTTAGCATATCTTGACCAGGATGATTCTGTTGTTGATGATGTACAAACCTGGAATGATACACCCAAACCCACAGCATCCGCGCCACAGCCTAAACCCATGACAACAATGCGGACTAACATCAGCGAATCAGAGGGGGAAACCTTGCCCCTTAGTGGGATGCGGCGCTCCATTGCGGAACACATGGTCATCAGCAAGCGCGTTAGCCCTCACGCGACAACAGTTTTTGAGTTTGACTATTCTGCTGTTTCTGCTCATCGCAGGGAACACAAAGCGGATTTTGCTAAAGACGGCATTAAGCTAACATACATGCCGTATCTTGTTCAAGCTGTTGCGGAAGCGCTGAAGAAGCACCCAATGGTGAACTCTGCATGGATGGATGATGGCATTTTGCAAAAGCGCAATGTTCACATCGGCATGGCCGTTGCTGTACCACAGGGATTATTTGTGCCTGTTATACGCCATGCGGATACGATGAATCTGCTTGGCCTTGCGCGTGTTATTAATGATTTTGCAGAACGTGGGCGCACGAACAAAATCAAGCCGGATGAACTGCAAGGCGGCACATTTACAGTGACGAATCACGGAGCATCGGGTAGTTTAATTGGTACGCCCATCATCAACCAACCCCAAGCAGGGATACTTGGCGTTGGCTTGATTGAAAAACGGGTAAAGGTCATCGGTGATGCGATTGGCATTCGTCCTTGTGCATATGTTAGCTTTAGCTTTGACCACCGTATTCTGGATGGGGCAACTGCCGACGCCTTTGTGATGGATGTTAAGCACCGTATCGAAAACTGGTCTTAATCCGGCTAATGTGCTTGTCGCTTCAACATCGGCACAAGGCCACCAAAATCTAAAATACTGCGAACTGTTGGTGAAAGCGGGGGGATTGAAAATATCTTCCCGCTTTCTATTTGCATCGCTTGCTTCGTGTAGTCAATAGAGAGCATGTCATGTGTGTTAATGTGTTGATGTAACTCAGGGCAGATAATTGGATGAATCCCCTGATTGATGCAATTACGGAAATAAAGTCCGCTAAACGAAGCCGCAATAATCACACGAATACCGTTAAATTTAAGGGATGTAACAGCCTGTTCCCTGCTACTGCCACATCCCCAATTGCGGCCTGCAACGATAACATCACCGGATTGAACCTCAACCGCAAATTTAGCGTCTAAATCTTCAAGCGCATGTGCGGCAATTTCCGTATCAGTCCGCAGGGTGTAAGTGTACTTGCCAGGAAAAATAACATCCGTGTTGACGTTATCGCCATAAACCCATACACGATGCAATGTCATGATAAAACCTCCAACGGATGCGTTATGCGACCAGTGATGGCGCTTGCCGCGACCACATACGGATTTGCTAGATAAATCTCTGCCTCTACCGTCCCCATGCGCCCACGAAAATTGCGGTTGCCAGTGCTGATTGTCGCCTCATTTGGCGCGGGGATGCCCATATGGTTCCCCATACACGGGCCACAGCCGGGTGTACTAATCGTTGCCCCTGCGGAGATTAAATCTGCTAAAACACCGGAACGTGCCGCTTGTTCCAGCACCTTTGAACTTGCAGGAATCACAATCAAGCGGATGGATACTTTGCGCCCACGTAGGATTTCAGCCGCCGCGCACAAGTCTTCATAGCGCCCATTAGTGCATGTGCCTATAAAGGCCTGCTGAACAGATACTTTGTCCATACTGTTGACATCAACCACATTATCCGGCCTGTGTGGACGCGCTATTTGTGGCTGTAATCTGCCGACATCTATACTGTAAGTGTCGTCATAATAAGCCTCTGCATCGGGGTAAAGGGCGGTGTAATCTTGTGTACGCTTTGCCTCTAAATAATTAAACACGTCTTCATCCGGTGGCATATAAGCGTTCATCGCGCCGAATTCCGCCATCATGTTCGTTAATACGGCGCGCTCCTCCAATGAGAGACTTTTTATAGCACTTCCGGTGAACTCAATACTTCGGTATTCTCCACCATCCACACCATATTTACCCAAAATATGTAATGCAACATCTTTAGCTGTCGTGTAAGGAGTTACCTGCCCATTCAGCTTTATCTGTAAAGCCTGCGGCACTTGAATCCAGATTTGCCCGGTAAGCCATAATGCCGCCATCTCAGTACGGCCTACCCCCATGCCAAACGCGCCCATCCATCCAAAGTGAGGCGTGTGGCTGTCCGACCCGAAGATAACTTCACCGGGCAGAATAAGCGCTTCTTCGCTGATGACTTGATGACAAATGCCGCGTCCAACTTCAAAAAAATGTCTGATATTTTGCTCGCGCACCCATTCACGGATTTCTGCATGATTTTGTGCATGGCGCGTTGTTGGTGCGGGTACAGCGTGGTCAAGCGTGATTGCAACACGCTCCGGGTGTTTAATCTTGCTTGCGCCGATTTCTTCTGTGAAGATTCGCCGGATAGCGGCGGTGTTATCGTGGCTGAAGATTAAATCCGGCGTAACATCCACAACATCACCAGCACGTACCTCTGCTAAACCAGCCGCCCGTGCCAGCGCTTTTTCTGCAAACGTGTAAGCGTTAGGTGTGCGTGCATCCAACCTTTGATTATTCATCGCGCACACTCGCGGAGCAAATGATCAACTTCGTCAAGTTGCAGGGGTTGTGTATCTGCACGTTGTTTAATCACCTGCGTAATATCCCGTAAATGTGTCTCATCAAGGCTGAGGCCGAGTTGTAGTGCGCGGTCACGAATAGCGTTCCAACCCGTCAGGCGATGCCCAATGCTGATTTCTCGGTTAAGCCCAAAATCTGCCGGGTCGATTGCTTCATAAGTTGATGGGTCTGCTAAAACGGCTTTTGCATGAATGCCGGCTTTATGCATAAACGCGCTAGCGCCTGTAATGTAATTGTTGAACGGAATCTGAATGTTACACATCTCTGCGATGAGCGAATCGATTTGCGGTAGATTAGTAAGGCTGTATTTGCTTACGTAATTTCGGTCGAGCGTGTATAGCCTGGCGATTAACCCCCCTAGTGGGGTGATACCGTTGCGTTCCCCGATACCCAAAATAGATGTATCAATGTGGGTTGCGCCTGCTTCTAAGGCCGAACAAGCATTAGCGATGGCACAACCGCTATCATTGTGACCATGGAATTCAACATCCAGTCTGGTGAGCCGCACAACCTGATTCACTAGGTTGTAAACTTGACTTGGCAATGCCACGCCGACAGTGTCCGCCACACCCAACCGATTCACGAGGCCGAAATCTGCAATGGCTAGATACACTCGCAACAAATCCGCCTCTCGGCTACGGAAGGAGTCTTCCGTGCTAAATCGTAGGATGACATCGGGCGCTTGGGCACGGATGAAGGATAGGACATCATAAGCTGTGTCAATCACCTGCGGGATGGTTTTGCCGTGACTATGCTGCATCAATTGTGGCGACGTGCCGATAACGACATCAATGCCGTGTACGCCTGTCTCTAATGCTCGGATGGCGTCTTCATGTTTACACCGGATATGTGTCAGGATGCGGGCACGATACCCGCCGTTGACAATAGCACGGATGTCCGCTTCGCTTTGGGGTGATGCACAGGGGGAGGTCATCTCAATCATTTCAACACCGAAATTATCAAGTAAACCGACGATTTCTAATTTCTGTGCGGTGCTAAACGTCCCTGTACTAAATTGTTCTCCCTCACGGAGTGTGCTTTCAATAATGCTGAAGTTATCAAATGGCATGTGTTATCTTCTCTCAGGTTTGGTATATAAACACAAAAAAACCGCCCGTAAGGGCGGTCTGCTAGCAACTATCTTTCAAAGTAAGCAAGCGAAAAAGCCCGAACTAACGTTCAGGTGGGGTCTTCTTCGCCTTCTTGCTTTGTAGGTATGTCATTTGTCAGCTTGCTTTTTTAATGATTATCACTCGCGCAATATACCCTGTCACAATGTGATTGTCAAGCATTTATCGCCACCGATGAAATTTTTTCATCGGTGGCAACTTGTCAGCACTGCTTAGGGTGTTTTGCTGGGCGCTGTATTAGCCGGATTTCGGCTAGGCCGACGACGACGCTTTGGGTTTTGATTGTACCCATTGTCGCGTTTTTCCGTGTGGCGGCTTGATGATGATTGCGAAGGCATACCAAGCGCGGACATATACGGGTGTTCGCTGATGGGGGAGAGCTTGATGCGGATGAGCCGCTCAATATCACGTAGATATTTACGCTCTTCAGCATCACAGAATGAGTAAGCGATACCTTCAGCACCAGCACGGGCAGTACGCCCGATACGATGCACATAGCTCTCCGGTACATTGGGTAAATCAAAGTTGATAACGTGCGTTACATTGTCAACGTCAATCCCACGCGAAGCGATGTCGGTTGCAATCAACACCCGTGTTTTACCAGATTTGAAGTTCGACAACGATTTTTCCCGCGCACTTTGGGATTTATTCCCGTGAATAGCTTCTACGCGGATTTTTGACCGCTCAAGCTGTTGTGACAATTTATTTGCCCCGTGCTTAGTACGGGTGAACACCAGCACACGCTCAACAGCGTTATCTTGCAGGATGTGCTCCAGCAAAGCGCGTTTATCTTGCTTTTCCACAAAGAAGACTGATTGCGAAATTTTATCGACAGTCGTCGCTTGTGGCGTGACTTCTACCTTGACCGGATTTTTCAGAATATCGTCCGCAAGGGCTTGGATAGCTGGCGGCATCGTGGCAGAAAACAGCAAGGTTTGGCGTTGGTTGGGTGTCTGTGCAATAATGCGTTTTACGTCATGGATGAAACCCATATCGAGCATTTGGTCGGCTTCGTCCAGCACCAAAATCTCCACAGTATTTAAACGGACAATGCCTTGACGCACCAGGTCGAGCAGGCGTCCTGGTGTAGAAACAAGGATGTCTGTGCCTTGTCGAATGGCTTTCATCTGCGGGTTTTGGCTAACCCCGCCGAAGATGACTGTTTGCCTGAGCCTGGTAAAGCGGCCATAAGTGGCGAAGCTCTCGTTAATCTGTGTGGCAAGTTCCCGTGTGGGGGAAAGCACCAGAGCGCGGATAACGCGACCCTTACTATTTGACGGGTTTGCCAAGAGTTGTTGCAGGATAGGGAGCGCAAAAGCGGCAGTTTTACCTGTGCCTGTTTGGGCACAGCCGATTAAATCACGCCCTGACAGGACGTGCGGAATTGCTTGAATTTGAATAGGCGTTGGTTGATCGTAGCCTTCCGCGCTAACAGCACGCAGTAAAGCATCCGTCAGGTTCAGATCTTGAAATTGCATGTGACCTCAAAGTGTTTTTGTGAATATTCCGCCATAGGGAAAACACCTTAAGGCGGTCATCAATCTTCAGTTAAATGGTTTGAGACTGATAGGGGAGGTTGACAGAGGAAACTGACATACACGTATCACTCTCAATGTGACTAGAAAGCAGTATACCACAAATTATCGTGAAACAAGAGTCTAGGCTAGCGCACTCTCATAACCAGAATCCCGGACGAACATACAGGATGAGCGCGAGATGTGCATGACATTGAGCATAAATGCCAAGTCTACTGTGTTTTGCAGGCCGAAAATATTCAGGTCTGCTTTGGGTGCACGGGGAAGATAATCATTAAATGTACCTACCTCCACAATACCCCGTGTCCCACGCGGCATTCTGCCCCACGTAATCATATCATTCAAAAAGCGTTGACCGTTATCTTTTTCAGCAGGATCACTGATGACGGTCAGCAGGTTAATTTGTCCGTTCCAGTTACGGGTGATTTGATACGCCAGCAGTAAGGCTAAATCTAAATTGCTAAGATGCAATCTAATCTCCCATGAAGGGCTTTGCTCTCTTACCCAAACGTTGATAATCTGCTCACGCCCTGTGCCCGTAGCCGGATGTTGAGCATAAAAGATGACACCCATTTTATTACTTTTAGCGCGGTCAAAGACGGTTTGTAAATCTTCTGGATTTTGGCCGGAGGTAATTCCCATAAACAGTCCATTCGGGCGGAAGAATGTGCCACTTAATAACTCAATGCCATTGGCGACCCCTGTAGTGTAATTGTCTACAGAAAGGGTGGCGCTACGGGCAAAGATGTTATCTCGGTTGAACGCGTCCACCGTCGCTGGCAAGCCAACCAGACAATCTTTATCTTCCGGTGGGTAAATGCCCATGACGTGTACCGATCCACGCGGATAAGCAAGTGCCCGCAGAAAACGATAATTTCCTAGCAAGTCATCGTTGGAAGCAACAGGCACCAGCAGATTAGGCTTCCATGCACGCTCTTGTTCTTCTGGAATTTTACTCACCCGTTTAGCCGCCCATTCTGCAAAAGTGACGAACAACCCACTGCGAACATCACTCCATGGTGCGCTTAACTGTCGGCGTGAAAGATAGGCATAAAGCATAATCACTACCACAAACGCCATCAAACTGAAGATGGGATTGATGAGCAACATCACAAATATTGTGCCAACAAAGCCGATTAATGGGACTGCCCAGTGTACGCGGAAGGTCGGGCGGAAGCTGATTAAACCGAGCGCACGCTCTAGTAAAATAACACCGTTCAAAACGCTATAGGTGATGAGAAAAAACATCGTCATTAACGGGGCAATCGCATTAAGGCCACCCGTTAGCAAACCAAACAGGGTGGCAATTAACGCAATTCCGGCTGTGATGTACAAAGCTGGGCGTGGCTCCCCCCGTGAGGTTTCACGTTTAAGATACTGGCTGACGGGCACAATATCACGCTCCGCGATAGCTTGCAAAACACGCGGCGCACCAACGAGTGCCGCTAACCCCGATGAAAATGTCGCCGCCAGGATACCAGCCAGGATTGCCGGGCCATAGAATGCTTTGTCTACCACGACAGTTAAATTATTGACAAGTTCTTCCGGCGTTGCTTTGAGAGATAGCCAGACGGCTAAACCGATGTAAAGCACAAGACCAACAATCACGGCGATGAGTGTTCCGCGTGGAATATCGCGGCGCGGGTTCTCTAATGCGCCAGACATATTAATGCCTGCAAGGATGCCCGTTACAGATGGAAAAAATACCGCGAAAACCTGCCAGAAGTTGCCACTCGGAAAGTTGCCAATCAGCACTGGGGTTTCTGTCAGGCCGGGATTATCCGCAATATTGAAAGCACCTAATGCTACAGACACCAGTGACACGACGACAACAGCCCCGATGATATACTGGATGCGAGTTGCAAAATTCGCGCTGATGTAAGCAACAGATACCATCAGTGCAAAACATCCCAGCACGACCAAAACCTCTGGATGTTCGGGGAAAATACGCATCCACCCCTCTGTGAAGGCGAAAACATAAAAAGAAACAGAAATTGAAAGCGCGATATAAAATGGCACGATGATACTTCCGCCCATTTCCACGCCGAGTGACTGTGAAATGATGGAAAATGCACCACCCGCGCCAACGCGAATATTGGTTGCTATGGAGGAGATAGAGAGCGCAGTGAAGAGTGTCAACATAGTGGCAAGCAGAATAATGAATAAGCCGCCCAAAATACCCGCGTTGCCTACCGTCCAGCCAACTCGTAGATAGATAACGCCTAATATGGTTAAAATGGTTGGCATAAAGACGCCGCCAAGCATCCCTAGCTTGCTGTTTGTGAGAGGCTTTAAAGGTTTTGCTGGCTCGTTTAAGCTCATGGCTATCTCTGCTATCCGTTAGTTGGGGTTACATCATGTTACTATAACAAGTGATAAAAGTTGCGTCATCTTGTATTTTGCCTATTTGTTTAAACTTTACTTAATAATTTTTTAAATAACTATTGTGCATTGTTTGGTGATAACGTGGTATGTTCTGGTTGACTGTCCACATAGCCAGATTTATTGATGGAGACTAACCATTGAAAAAATTACTTGTTTTTCTGCCACTTGTCCTGACACTGGTGTTTGCCCCTGTGTTGAACACGGCGGCGCAGGATAGCATCATTGAGATTGACTTTGTACACATCTTCAGTGATGACCTTCGTCCGTTGGTGATTCAAGAAATTATCGACGAATTCCAGACGATTTACCCTAATGTCCGTGTGAACTCTTACTCTACTAATGCGGACTCTGATTACAGTGAAGTCTTTTTAAGCGCCTTGGATAATGCGGATTTAGGCCAAGCACCCAATATTGTACAGGTCGAAGAAGGACTGACACAACAGGCCATCGACTTCGGCTATTTCATCCCCATCAGCGATTTAGCCTCTGAGGAACAATTAGCCACGCTGGACGATGTTCTACCGACCGTGTTGGGCTTCTACCTCCTTGAAGACGAATTGTGGGGGATGCCGTGGAATGTATCCAACCCCATTATGTACTATAACCGTGATGCTTTTGTGGGTGCTGGGCTAGACCCAGACGATGCGCCCGTGACCTTCGCGGATGTGTTGGCGGTTTGTGACGCTATCATGAGTGCAGATTTAGGCTTTGCATCCTGCATCAACTGGCCGATGTCCACATGGTTTGTAGAACAGTGGGTGTCCATGCAAAATGCGCTGTTCGTCAATAACGAGAATGGCCGCGATGGTCGGGCGACTGAAGCGTTATTTAACAGCGACGCGATCATCAGCACGATGACATGGTGGGATGAACTGGACGCTAACGGTTACTACAGTTACACTGGAAGCCTCAATGATAATAATGGCGAAGGGATTGCATTCCTGACGGGGCGTACCGCGCTACACATCAATAGTAGCGCCGGTTTGAGTCTGTTTTTAAACTTTGCCCAATTTGAACTTGGCGCGACGTATCTACCCCTCCCGGACGAAAACGCCACCAATGGCGTGACCGTTGGGGGTGGTGGCGTGTGGATTATGGCCGACCAGACCGAAGAAGAGCTACAAGCTTCCGTAGACTTTGTATTCTTCCTGACGGATACAGCCAACGACAAAAAATGGCATCAGGGCACAGGGTATATCCCGATTCGCCAAAGCTCCTATGAAGAACTCATCGCGGAAGGATATTACGAGGAAAACCCATTCTTCTTTATCCCCGTAACACAACTTGCGGAATCCACATTGAATACAGCTTCCGCCGGTGCGGTGATTGGGCCTTCCAACGAAGTGCGTCAACAACTCATCGCGGCCTTCCAGTTGATTGTCAACGGTGCATCAACAGATGCGACAGAAATTGTTAACATCCTGACAACAGCTTCAGAACGCGCCACTGCGGAATTAGAAGACTACAACCGGGATTTTGAATAAGTCCTTGCTTTCGTGTTACAACTAGTGGGATGCGCGGTCATTGCCGCGCATCCCGCTTTGTTTTATAGCGATGGGGTAAATTGTAAACATGCAAGATAACGTCCGTTTTGATCGATGGTGGGCACGCATTGTAGGTGCTTTTGTCATTGTGTTTTTAGGGTGGTTTCTCCTTCAGGAATGGCGCGGATTAGTGCCGTTGGTAGAATTCATCGTCGGGGCAATCATCGCTATACCCGATGCTATCGGCAACATCATCACGTATTATGGTACTGTTTCACCCATACCCCTGCTGATTTCTCTGCTCATTGGCGCGGCCTTTGGTGTGCTGATGACAACTTATGTCTACCTTGTGCGACGCGGATACATCACCCCGCCGCGCTTAATGGCGGCCTCTGTCTGGATGGCATTTATAGCGGGTGCATTTGCTGTACTCAACAGCGCCTCTATTGGGTTGGTATTGCTCTCATTTGCAGGCGTGCTAATTGTTGTAAATATTATCCGCGACAAACAAACACGTGATTTATTCAGTGGACAAACCCTGAAAACGCTGACAACCCCTATTGCACGAAGTTTAGTTTTGCGCGGTGTGATACTGGGGGCTGTTGTTGGTGCTATTGGCGCACAGGTGTTAAATGCGCCGCTCCAGCATTGTACGTTTGAGCCTGAAGCAGACGCAATGACGCGCTGGATGGGGTATGGCTTAACAATCATTAGTGCGTTTATTTTGCTCGTGCCCATGTGGGCGCTCACTTTACGTGGAAAAAACCGGAGAACCAGCAGTCAAGCGGGGTATTTTAGAGGACGTGGCTTGCCACTTCTGCTGTTAGCACCCACTTTACTGAGCTTGCTCGTGTTCTTGTATTATCCGACTTTTCAAATTGCGGCACAGTCTTTGCTCCGTGTGCGGCGAGGGCGTAACGTCGAACCTGTTTTCGATTGTTTGAGCAATTACGTCAGCTTATTGAATAATAATGTTTATCAAACCAGCTTTTTCACGACAGTTACAGTGACCGTCGCTATTGTTATCTTCAGTATGACGATTGCGCTTTTAGTCGCGCTTTTAGCCGCCCAAAAAGTACGCGGTGCCAGCATTTACCGGACTTTACTCATCTGGCCTTATGCGCTCTCTCCTGTTGTGACTGCCGCCATCTTTATCTCCATGTTCCGTGACGACCGCTCCGGATTGATTAATCATATTCTTTACACACTGGGCGTAGATACTGTACGTTGGATTACCGATGCTTCTGTAGCTCCATGGGTGCTTATCGGCGCGGCTGTATACAACATCTTAGGATTCAACATCATCTTTTATGTGGCAGGTTTGCAGAACGTCCCCAAAGATTTACTGGAAGCGGCGCAGATTGATGGCGCAAATATTTTTCAAAGATTTTTAAGAATCACCATTCCGCTTTTGTCACCTTATACATTCTTCTTGCTGGTTGCCAATATTACCTATTCGTTTTATGGCATTTATGGCGTGATTGATACATTATTTCCCGGTGGCGGCCCACTATTGGCGGATGGTCAGAGCCGGGCGGCAAATGTACTCATCTACAAAGTGTATGAAGACAGCTTCCGGTCAGGCGCGACTCAATTAGGTGATGTCGCCGCACAATCGATGATTCTATTCCTTCTGGTCGCCAGTATCACACTGCTTCAATTCCGCTACATCGAGAGCCGTGTGACCTATGCAGATTAATAGAGGTTGAATGCGATGCAAAGAACCGACGCGAAATTCCAAACACTGGAAACACGATTGCAACTGCCCAAGCCGCGTATGAAGACACGCTGGTTAACGCATATTGGATTATGGATTTCGTGCTTCTTCATCATGATTCCTGCGCTGTATGCGTTGCAGGTTTCTACGCTTAATATTCTGCAATCACTTCAGGCGCCGCCGGTACTGGCTCCACCCGGCGGCCCGCGTGAATCCTTAAGTGAATTTTTAGCAAATCCACTCGGCAGTTTGCCAAATAACGTTAGCGTGCTGTTTGGCGCACCCGATAACTCGACGGCGGCATTAGGCGGGCAGGGCACACAAACATCCGGACAAAGCCGCTTTGATTTTGGCCGTCTGATTTCCAATACGATGATTGTCACATTGGTGGTCGTTATCGGCAAAACGTTATTGGCGTTGCTGGCGGGGTTAGCCTTCGTTTATTTTAACTTTCCCGGTAAGTGGGTTTTATTCTTTGTGGTCTTGCTAACGTTACTGATGCCAACGGAAATTATCATCAAGCCGTTACGAGATTTAATGGTGGGGCTAGGCTGGCGACAGACTAACCCCAAACTCGCACTAACAATGCCGTTTTTAGCCAGTGCGATAGGGGCTTTTCTGTTCCGTCAGCACTTTAGCAACATCCCAAGAGAACTTGCAGAGGCCGCACAAATTGACGGTGCATCATCTATGCGCTTTTTGTTCGCCGTGCTAATCCCAATGTCATGGAACGTCATCGCCGCGCATTCCATGATCCAGTTTATCTATATGTGGAATCAATATCTTTGGCCGACATTTATTCTACAAGACGTTACATCACCGGAACAGATGATACAGGTTGGCGTGCGGAGCGCGTCGTTGTCCGGTCAGTTTACAAATTATGGTTTGTTGATGAGTGCGGGCATTGTCGCCTCTATTCCACCGTTGATTCTATTTCTGCTTTTGCAAAAACAGTTTATGAATGGCTTTGCCATCACTCGGGATAAATAGCTTTATTCTGCTTTAGGAACTAAGCGCCTAAAGGCTTGTTGCCAACCTAAACCTAAAGCGATAAGCCCTAAGCCAATTAGCCAGATAGTCACTTCTACCCAGAAGGCAAGGAATAAACACGAGAACAGCCCAGCAAATGCTAACCAGCGCGGAAAACGCCTTTCTTCCGGTTTGATTCTTAGGGCGGCTAAATTGGTGATGGCGTAGTAAATTAGCACGGTAAATGCGCTAAAAGACCATGTTGCTCTTATGCTACCTGTCAGCACGAGTGCAATAATCAACACGCTGACTGCGACGATGGAAACATAAGGTGTTGTGCCTGTTGCGTTAATTCTGGCTGTTGCAGAAGGCATATCTCCCCGCCGTCCCATCGCCAGCAATACTCGGGAAAGTCCTAATATCAAGTTGAGCAGTACACCCAGCATTGCGGTGATTGCGCCAATGGCGATAATCTGGCGGGTAGCAGTGACGGATGTACTGCGTGCTACAGCTTCTAAAGGGGCCGCACCTTCTTCTATGGCGATGCCAAGCGCGGAACTTCCGATACTGCCGACGCTCACAAAAGCAACAAAGATATAAAGTGTCATCGTTACAGCTAATGCTGTAATCACCGCACGCGGGATAGTCTCTTGTGGGCGTTTAACTTCTTCGCCTAGTGTAGCGATGCGCCCATAACCCGTGTATGCCACAAACATCAAAGCACTGGCATGAAGTACGTTACTGATGGCATCTGTGGGAGTATCCCCCTTAAAAAATGGTATGAAGTTTGCTTCTGTATTCTCAAATGCATTTGGCAGACCCGTAATAATAAGTGTTGCCAACGCGAACAGCGTAATGCTGACGATAACAATGTTCACCTGATTAGAGCGTCGGATGCCGCCTAGCAGGATGCTTGTCAGCGTGATTACAGCACCTAGCGCTAATGGGATAAGTAATGATGGGTCAAGTGAGAACGTCGTAATGGTATAGCCAGCAAACCCAAGTGCGGCTGTTGCCGCCGACGCACTCTTCGCGAGTAGGAACATCCAGCCAGCCGTAAAGCCTAATTGTGGGTTGAGGTAATGATAGCCATATTCGTAGGTTCCGCCGCTTGTGGGATGATTAGCGGCGAGTTGTGCACTGTTTAATCCGTTAAAAATCGCCACCAATGCGCCGATAGCAACCGCGAGAAGAACAGCCGGGCCTGTGATATCTGCCGCAAGACCGATGCTGACAAAAACGCCCGTCCCGATGATTGAGCCTAAGCCCATCATCACCGCACCAAATACACCGATTTCTCGCTTAAGTTGTGTAGACAAGTCTTTTACCTTTTTTTGTCTGGATACTGCGTTGGATTAGACCGTGTAAAAGGGGTAAAGTCAATTTAGTGTTTCGTGACAGTTTTTGAGCCTCAACATAATTCACTCTACAATGATTGGAGTGCATCAGCAAAGGAGTAAGGTCATGCAAATAGGAATGATTGGACTGGGCAAGATGGGGGCGAATATGACGCTCCGTCTTATCAATGGGGGGATGTCCGTCGTAGTTACTGATTTAAACGAAAGTGCTGTCAAAGAATCTGTGGATGCTGGCGCAATCGGCGCGATTACCGCAGAAGCACTGGTGAAAGCCCTGCAAGCGCCCCGCGTTGTGTGGGTGATGGTTCCCGCAGGCAATCCAACGGAAGAAACTATCAATACGCTCTCCGGGTTGCTCTCTGAAGGAGACATTGTGATTGATGGTGGCAATAGCAATTACAAAGAGACAATGCGCCGTGCGGAAATGCTAAAACACAAAGGCATTCATATGGTAGATGTCGGCACAAGTGGGGGCGTATGGGGCTTGGCGGAAGGCTACAGTATGATGGTCGGCGGTGAAGAAGAAACCATAGAACACATTCGCCCAATTCTGGAAGTTCTGTCTCCTACCTCAGAGACTGGATGGGGGCGTGTTGGCCCGAATGGGGCGGGGCATTTCGTCAAGATGGTGCACAATGGCATTGAATACGGCCTGATGCAAGCCTACGCTGAAGGCTTCGAGATTATGAAGTCTAAAGCAGAATTTGGGTTGGATTTACACCAAATCGCTGAGATATGGCGCTACGGGAGTGTGGTTCGCTCCTGGTTGTTGGATTTAACCGCGAATGCCTTATCCGAAGACCCGGAATTAAGCGACATCAAAGGCTGGGTCGCGGATTCTGGTGAAGGGCGTTGGACTGTCTTTGAAGCCATTGACCAGGATGTACCTGCACCCATCATCACACTCTCCCTGATGGCACGGTTCATCAGCCGGCAGGATGATAGCTATGCGGCCAAGTTGTTAGCGGCCATGCGAAATCAATTTGGCGGGCACGCCATCAAGAAAGCAGAATAAATGATGAACAGCAACAATAACAATAATGAAGTCTGCGAATCCGCGAGCATCGTTATTTTTGGCGCATCTGGTGATTTAACACAGCGTAAATTAATCCCTGCGCTTTACAATTTATTCCTCAAAAAACGGTTAACCGGTGACCTCCACATTGTCGGGACATCACGGTCGGATTTTACACACGAAGCCTTCCGCGAGAAGATGCATGAAGCAGTGAAGAAGTTCAGCGAAGCCTCTTTTGATTCTGCTGTATGGCAAGAATTTAGTACCAAACTCTACTATCTTCCCGGTGATGTAAAATCTGTTGATGATTACGCCGCGTTGGATACCTTCCTGAGTAAACGTGAAAGCGGGACAAGCAATCGACTCTATTATCTCTCTACTGCCCCTTCGCTCTACGAGCCGATTTTACAGAGCTTACAAGCCGCACAGATGACAGATGAACGACAGGGCTGGCGACGTATCATCATTGAAAAACCCTTCGGTACGGATTTAGCGTCTGCACAGGCTTTGAACAAGATTGTGCATGAGGGCTTTGACGAGCATCAAGTCTACCGGATTGACCATTATCTCGGTAAAGAGACCGCGCAAAATCTGCTGTTCCTGCGCTTTGCCAACACGGTTTTCGAGCCAATTTGGAATCGAAACTATATCAGCAATGTACAAATCACAGTAGCCGAGACAGTAGATGTCGGCACACGCGCAGATTATTATGACCAGGCCGGTGTCCTGCGGGATATGTTCCAAAACCACCTGATGCAATTGTTATCGCTCACCACGATGGAACCGCCGATTTCGCTCAATGCCGACCACTTGCGCGATGAAAAAGCCAAGTCAATCTACGCGATACGCCCGATACGCCTTGCCGACACAGTACGCGGGCAGTATGATGGCTACCTGCAAGCTGATGGTGTACAGCCTGGCTCTAAAACCCCGACATTTGCCGCGCTTAAACTCTATATTGATAACTGGCGTTGGCAAGGTGTGCCATTTTATCTGCGTTCTGGCAAGGCGCTAAAACGGAAAGCCAGCGAGATTGTGATTCAGTTTAAGCATCCGCCCTTATCCCTGTTTAAAGAATATCGCCGGGGCGAATTGCCGAATACGTTATCTATCTGCATCCAACCGGATGAGGGGATTCATCTGGGCTTCGAGGCGAAATTGCCAGATGCCCGTACCGGGCAATCAGTTGCAATGGAATTCCATTATGCTGATACGTTCGGTCACGGATCTATCCCGGAAGCCTACGAGCGTCTACTGCTTGATGCGCTACTGGGCGATGCCGCTTTATTTGCCCGCGAAGATGAGATTATTGGCTCCTGGAAGTTAATTGACGCTGTGCTTGAGGACTGGCAAAAATCCGACTATCCGATGACGCATTATAAGCCCGGCACATGGGGGCCAACCGAAGCGGATGAACTATTGGATATAGACGGCTTCCAGTGGCATTTAGGTTGTGAGCATTGCGATGACTAAAATTCAAAAATTCTCAGATGCGGATTCATTAGCAAATGGCGCGGCGCAACTGTTTGTGAAGTTGTCACACCTTGCTATTGAATCTACTGGGCGCTTTAATGTAGCTCTGGCAGGTGGGTCTACACCACAGGCTATGTATGCTTTATTGGTAACTGATTATGTTGCACAGGTTGCATGGGATAAAGTCTACTGCTTTTGGGGAGATGATCGTACTGTGCCGCCTGACCATCCAGATAGCAATTATCGCATGGCGCATGACACCCTGTTAAAGCATGTGCCAATTCCCCCAGAGAACGTTCATCGTATCCTGTCGGAAAATCCACCCCAAGTTGCGGCAGAAAGTTACATACAGACTTTACATAGTGTCTTCGGTGATGTGGACTACCCGCGTTTTGATTTAGTCTTGCTTGGCATGGGTGACGATGGACATACAGCTTCGCTCTTTCCACACACACAGGGCTTGTCCGCATCAGGTTGGGTCACTGCTAATTGTGTGCCGCAATTGGATACATGGCGCATCACGCTGACTGCACCACTCATTAATCATGCCGCTTGTGTGGCGTTTTTAGTCAGTGGCAGTAAGAAGTCCGTCGTTCTGCGCGAAGTCCTGAATGGCCCTTATCTGCCGGACACATACCCTGCACAGAGGGTAGAACCCATAAATGGCGATATGCTTTGGTATGTTGATGAAGCGGCGGCAGAACTAATCTAATGCAGTCTATCCTTGCTTGGTTAAAGGCACATCTGCCACAAATTTTTGCATTGTTTATCTGGGGGATTGTTATTGTTGTTATTTGTCAATATATGCTCTCCAATGACCTGACTTTTGAGGATATTGTCAGGCAACTAGGGGATGTCTTGGTCAATACATGGTATGGCCCCTTAATTTATATCATCGTGTATATGCTTCGTCCGTTATTGTTTTTCCCCGCTTCTTTGTTGACTGTATTGGCCGGGAATGTTTACGGCTTATGGTTCGGCTTTGCTGTCGGCCTGTTGGCGGGTACGTTATCCGCGATCGTTCCTTATGGGGTGGGGTGGTGGTTCTGGCGCAGTAAGCCGCCGGGAATAAACGAAAGCGCGACATCATCCATTGGGCGGTTTGCACAAGCGATGCGCCGCGCACCATTTCAGTCCATTTTGGTAATGCGCTTACTTTATTTGCCTTACGATACAGTGAGCTTCTTCGCGGGCGGGTTACGTATGGCGCTTGTACCATTCTTCTTTGCAACTGCCATAGGCAACATTGCTGGCACGTTTGCCTTTATCGGCATTGGGGCATCCATTGAAGGCGATATCACACAGGGTGACATTAGCCTGAATCCGGTAGTCTTTTTATTCTCAGTCTTGATTTTTGTAATAAGTATTGGGGTCTCGTGGATGTTGAATAAGCGTCCACCAGAGGCATTAATTGGAGAAAGTAACCATGACTGACCAATCTTATGATCTTGTGGTAATTGGGGCAGGGGCGGCAGGCTTAACTGCCGCCGGCTTTATGGGCAGGGTAGGTGGTAAGGTCGCGCTCATAGAGCGTGAGCATCTGGGTGGTGATTGTACATGGGTGGGGTGTGTGCCCAGCAAAGCCCTGTTAAAAGTCGGCAAAATAGCCCACAGCATCCGTGAAGCGGGTAAATATGGCATTACCACGACCGCACCACAGATTGATATGCCCGCCGTCCGACAATATGTCAAAGATACCGTTGCGGAGATATATCAGCACGAAACGCCGGAAGTCTTTAGCAAGAATTACAATGTGGAAGTCGTCATCGGTGAAGCGCGATTTTTTGACGCGCATACAGTTGTCGTAGGCCAGCGCAGGTTACAGTCGAAAAAATTTATCATCGCAACCGGCGCACGTCCGACCATCCCCCCTGTGCCTGGTCTTGATTCTATTCCCTATAAGACCAATCGTGATATCTTCGATAATGACCGCCTGCCAGAACATCTGCTGATTATGGGCGCAGGCCCTATCGGTGTGGAAATGGCGCAGGCACACGCCCGTTTGGGGGCGCAGGTTACCTTGATGGATGTGGGTTTGCTCCCGCGTGATGAACCAGAAGTCGGTGAGGTCATCGGGGAAATCTTGGCGCGGGAAGGGGTACGCTTTGTGCCTAGCTTGGTTGAATCCGCGCAGATGGAAGGGGCGAAGATTGCCCTTAAGTTACAAAATGGCGAAACAGTTCATGGTGATATGGTATTGGTAGCCGTCGGGCGCACACCAAATGTTGATCTTGGTCTGGAGAATGCGGGCATCGCCTACACGAAAGCAGGCATCACGGTAGACAAGTATCTGCGGACAAACGTTAAACACATCTACGCGGTTGGCGATTGTACACCCAGCCCGAAGTTTACACATTATGCGGGCTTTCAGGGCGGGATTGCTGGCCGAAATGCCACATTACCAATCATCAATAGTGTCGGTCATGATGATATTGTTCCCTGGGTGACCTTCAGCGACCCGGAAGTGGCGCACGTTGGCTTGCTGGAAACCGAAGCACGGGAGAAGTACGGTAATAAGGTCAAAGTACATAACTTCTCGCTGGCAAAGGGCGATAGAACTGTGGTTGAAGACGATGCCGAAGGGTTCATTAAACTGGTTTATATGGGTGGCGGAAAACTGCTCGGTGCGACGGTTGTTTCTGACCGTGCAGGTGAGATGATTTTCGAGCTAATGCTGGCGGTCAAGGGCAAGTTAAGCCTTTCGCAGATTGTTGGCCTTATGCACCCTTATCCCAGTTATAACGATGTGGTTAAAAAGGCTGTTTCCGCATTGGTTATCGGTGAATTATTCAAAGGGGTATCTGGTTGGGGTATTGGGATATTGCGTCGTTTGTTGTTTAAGACCAATTAAGGCCGTTTTGGGGCAGTATCTATGCTAGAATAGAACTGCCTTTTAAAATTTTTCCAATCCTTTGATTTAGTTCTAAAACTTAAGCTATTTCTGGTTGACAGCAGGTTGAGGAGCCAGCCGTGAGTGCACTATCTGTTTTGGCAAGAATGATGAACTACCTAAAACCCTATAAAATGTGGGCTTTTCTGGCTTTTGCTGGTGTTATAGGTAGTAACATCTTAGCCATCATGATACCGACAATTTTACGAGATGTCATTGATCTTGGCATTATCGGTAAAATGCCTTTGCTGGATGCCACACCGCCTGTTATTCAGCAAATCATAACAACATCTGGCTTCGAGACTGGCAACGCGAACTATATGTTGGCCGCCGGCCTGCTGGTGATTGGCTTGGGCGTTTTGCGTGGTCTGACGGGCTTTGCCTTCCGTTACTTTGGCGAGACTTTGTCGCATTACATCGCGTTTGACATCCGCAACAATGTTTACAACAAGGTACAGCGTCAATCGTTTTCATATCACGACGAATCTCAGACAGGCACATTGATTACACGCGCCATCAGCGATGTGGACGAGATGCAACGCTTCTTCGCGTTTGGACTCATCGACGGCTTGAATACAGCCATGCTATTCATTGGCATTACGATTGTAATGTTTGCAACCAGCCCGCTTCTGGCGATGATTGCCTTATTGCCCATCATCCCTTTAGCGTTTTTCTCGCGTAACTTTGCCATGATGGTTGACCCACTGTGGAAAAAAATCATGGAACGCCTGCAAACATTGGGGAATTATTTGCAAGAGAACGCACTTGGGGCCGAAGTCGTTCGAGCGTTTAACCGAGAAGACCACGAAACCCAGAAATTTGCCCGTGACAATGATCGTATGTACCACGAACGGATGGATTTAATCCGCGAATGGGCAACATATTTACCGCTAAGTTCATTCATTATCGCTTTCTCGACGGCGCTTGTGCTGTTTTTTGGCGGATGGATGGAGCGATCCGGTATGAATGGCGTGACCGTCGGTTTGATCGTTGCGTTCAACGCTTATATTCTTCTGCTTTCACAACCTATACGGTTTTTAGGCTTCGTCATATTGCTGATGACCCAGGCAGTGAGCAGTGCGCGACGGGTCTTCGAGATTTTGGACGCGCCGGAGCGTATCATCAACAAACCAGATGCGCTTAAACTGGAAAATATGCGCGGCGTTGTACGTTTTGAGGGCGTTGGCTTTCACTACAGCAACACAACAGAACCCGTGCTAAAGAACATCAACTTTACAGCAGAACCAGGCCAGGTCGTTGCTATTTTAGGGCCAACGGGCGCAGGTAAAAGTTCACTGGTCAGTCTTATTCCTCGATTTTACGATGCTACCGCAGGCCGTGTGCTGATTGATGATATTGATGTACGCGATCTCGATTTGACTAATCTACGTAGTAACATCGGCATGGTGCTACAGACTTCACTTTTATTCTCTGCAACCATCCGGGAGAATATCATCTACGGGCGACCCGAAGCAACAGAAGCAGAAATGATGGCGGCGGCTAAGGCCGCTAACGCGCACAACTTTATCATGGAATTCCCCGAAGGGTATGATACACGGGTGGGTGAGCGCGGCATCACGCTTTCTGGTGGGCAAAAGCAACGCATCGCCATTGCGCGGGCGTTGCTCATTAATCCGCGTATTTTGATCCTCGACGACTCCACGAGTAGCGTTGATACCAGGACGGAAAATCAAATTCAGCAGGCTTTGCAGATTTTGATGCAGGGGCGGACGACGCTTATCATCGCCCAACGCCTGACGAGTGTGCAGAACGCTGATTTAATTTTGGTTGTGCGTGACGGTGAAATTGTGGAACGTGGCACACACGATGTACTCATTCATGCAGGTGGCTACTATGCTGAAGTGTACGAAATGCAAATGGCAGACCAAAACCGTGTACGGCAAGAACTCATCGCGGTGGGACAATTAGTAGAAGATGCTGATGCTGACGTGCTCGGCTTTGATGAAGCTGAATTACGTGTCATCATGGGGCAAGCAGGCGATTAAAGGTTAAATTATGGGATTAACGCAAAAAGAGGTCGAAACTGCGGCCTTCGATTGGGACACTACAAAGCGCCTATGGGGGTATCTTGTCCCCCATAAGGCAAAAATCTACTGGGCGATGCTGGCAACCTTGCTAAGTGTGCTTGCTCAGGTTGCAGGGCCGCCGCTTGTCGGTTATGCGGTAGATGAAGGGGTACGCAAGGGAAATTTAAGCCTGATTGGGTTAGGCGTTATAGCGTATCTGTTTGTGCAGGGGTTAGGTGCGTTGGGCTTCCGTGTGCAGATTATTCTCATGGCGGAAGCGGGACAGCGTGCCATTCAAAAATTGCGCGATGATTTGTTTGAACACATCAACCGATTAGCAATTTCATTCTTCTCACGATACGAAACAGGCCGATTAATTGCGCGTGTTATCAGTGATGTTGAAGTCCTGCGTGAGGCAATCACCTTTGCAGTGGTGGGGACTTTCCGCGATGTGTTGATTTTATTTGGCATCGTCATTGTGATGTTGATTATCAACCCACCGTTAACCGTTGTCTCTTTAGGTGTGATTGTAGCACTGGCGATTATCGCCAACTATTGGCGCATTTACGCCCGCCGGACTTATCTCCGCGTTCGAGAGACGAATGCCCGTGTTAACGCGGAATTATCCGAGTCGTTTAATGGCGTGCGTGTCACACAGGCTTTTGACCGTGAATCGCATAATTACTATCGCTTCATTGATGGAATTAACTTAAACCATCGCCGCTCTAATACACGAGCCAGCCTGGTGACTGCGCTGTTCTTCCCCAGTATTGAGCTTATCGGCGGTGTGGCAACGGGGTTGCTTATTTACATTGGTGGAACATTGGTACTCCGGCAGGAACTCTCTATCTTTACATTGCTGACCTTTGTACTCTACATCGACCAGTTCTTTTTCCCTATCCGCATGTTAGCGCAACGTTACAACATCTTCCAATCCGTGATGGCCGCCGGCGATAAAATCTTCAACCTGCTTGATACAGAAGCTGAAATCAAAGATGTGGAGAACGCGCCAGATTTAACAGAAATACAGGGCCAGGTTTACTTTGAAAACGTCAACTTTGCTTATGGTGGACAAACTGCCGGAGAGCTGGTGCTACGTAATATAGACGTAAGCATTCCCGCAGGCAGTACGGTGGCCTTAGTGGGGCACACGGGCGCGGGCAAAAGCACGATTGTAAAGCTCGTGATGCGCTTCTACGAGCCTAGTAGCGGGCGTGTACTCATTGATGGTCATGATGTAACACAATATACCCAGAGTAGCCTGCGGCGGCAGATGGGCGTCGTGTTACAGGATTCGTACTTGTTCTCCGGTACGGTGATGGACAACATCCGATACGGCAAATTAAACGCTACCGACGAACAAGTGATTGAAGCGGCAAAAGCGGTTGGCGCACACGATTTCATCACAAATATGGAAAACGGCTATCATACAGAAATCCGTGAAGGCGGAACGTTGCTCTCGGTGGGGCAAAAGCAGTTGCTCTCGTTTGCGCGGGCGCTACTGTCTGATCCCCGCATCCTCATTTTGGATGAGGCGACAAGTAATATCGACACACAGACGGAAAAAATTATCCAGGATGCGCTATCAATATTGTTAGAAGGGCGGACAAACTTCGTCATCGCTCACCGCCTCAGTACGATTGTTAATGCGGATATGATTCTAGTGATGGATCATGGGGAAATAGTGGAGCAGGGCACACACAAAGACCTGCTTTCACAAGGCGGCCTTTACACCAGCATGTACACAATGGCTGGATAACACACAGTGTAACTTCTGCCTCGCATTATGTATGTGTACTGTGCGAGGCAGAAGGTTTACTATAACTCACGTCCTGTAATATAGTCCGCCCAGGTGATGAGTAATGTCTTGTAGTCGGATGGGGACAATACTTCAAGATGGCCGAGTGCTTCCGCGACATATTGCTTTGATACATTTTTCGCATGATCAACCCCGCCCGCATCGACTAAAAGCTTAATCACACGTTGAATGTCCGCTTCCGATGTTTGACGGTTGCCGAGTGTTTTGAGTGTAAAATTACGGTTTTCGGCGGTCATATTTTGGATAGCGTGCAGAACAATGATTGTTCGTTTTCCTTCGCGGATGTCCGCGCCGACAGACTTCCCTAGTTTTTGCTCGTTTGCTGTGATGCCCAAAATATCATCCTGGATTTGAAACGCCGTCCCGCACTTGCTGGCAAATGCGCTAACCGCTTCTACAGTGGGATGATAAATATTGGCTTCCTTTAGCCCGATAGCCGCGCCTGCGCGCCCCGCGAATTCGTATAAAATCCCGGTTTTCTGCCATAGCATATCCAACACATCTTGTTCTGTTAACTGCTCAACGGGTGTTTCTGCTTGGATGATGTCGGTGGTTTCGCCATTAATTAA
>DAIMZF010000023.1:7676-36885 GCA_036734085.1 Aggregatilineales bacterium | reverse complement strand
CAAGGCCGTCACTTTTACCGCCTGTTGACCGCCTCCCATCGCCCCGTTATACTTGTGCTATTCTGCTAAATTATGAAAGGACATCACGCTATGTCTGAAAAAACCACACCACAAATCAGCCCGGAACTTATCGCTATCTTGCGTTGCCCGGTGGCCGTCCACGATAAAAGCAAAGGCGATGACCCCGGCAAGCTGGAACTGGTGCGCGAATACTGGCTCGTCAGTGCGGATAGCGGCTATAAATACCCCATCCGCGACGGCATCCCGGTCATGCTGGTGGACGAAGGCGCACGCTGGCAGGATACGCCCGTTGATGATTTACCCGTCCCGCCCCCACCACCAGAGCGCAACCCGGTTGATCAAATCTAAGCCTGATGTCTACCAATCCGCCTGCCCAAAACCAGGTGGATGCCCCAACAAGCCGGATGCAGAGTTCCGGCTTTTTCGTACTACAACGCTTAGATAAAATCTTGTAGCACTTGATGTTCAGGTTGCATATAACGGAGACGACAACCCTATGGCGGATAGCCTGTTCGATAACCGCTATCGTTACGACTACATCTATCCACGCGGACGCAGTGGCGAAACCCTGCGCGCGGTAGATACCGACGCCAACGAACGCCCAGTTGTCATCAAACGCCCTGCCCCGCACGACGCCCCCCCTATCCGTGCCGGGCAGGAAGTCAGCATCCTTAATGAGCGTAAAGCCCTTAAGCGGTTGGCCGGGCATCCGGTATTAACGGATGTATTAGGCGAAGGGCAGTTTTTTGTAGGCGGGCAACCGCATCAATACATTGTGGTAGAACGCGCCACCGGCATGATTATCGCGGATACTGTGCTGTCGCTTTCTCGCAGTGGGGAGCGCCTGCCCCAGCTAGAGATGCTGGTCATCCTTGACCAATTACTGGATTTATTGACCGCCGCCCACGCCAAAGATGTAATTTATAACGACGTAGACGCCAAGCACCTGTTCTGGAGCCGGGAGCAATACCGCTTGAAGGTGATTGACTGGGGCAACGCCGTTTTCCTGGAGGGGGATACCGTCACGCCGCAGGGCATCAGCCGCCAGACAGATATTTTTCAAGCGGGGGAGTTGCTCTATTTTATCCTTAGTGGTGGCGGGCGGGCAGATGTACCGCGTGATGTTGGCGCGGATTTTCGGCTGGATTTTGGCAACGATACGGAACGTGTGCCGCGCACTTTGCAGAATGTGGTCAGCAAGGCGTTGCATCCCAACCTTAAGCATCGTTACACCAGCATCGACGACTTGCGCCGTGATTTAGCCGACCAGCGCCGACCGCTAGAACGCGAACGTGATAACATCATCAGCCATGTGCAGGATCGTCTGCGCCGCCACCTGAGCAAAACTGAATTACGAAGCCTGCTCCATACCTTAGAGCCAGCTATTCAGATAGACCCCGGCTACCCGGAACTCCGCAAAATTCGCGTGGAGGTGGACGACCGCCTGCGTGACCTTGAGGTGGAATCTGACCTTGATGCTGTAAAAATCTACATGACGAGTGGCAATTGGCCTAAAGCGGCGGATTTATTAAACGAATTACGCGACAAAGCCGGGACGAACACGACGGATTTAGTCGAGCTATTGCTGGATTGCACACTGTTGATGCTAGAGGCGGATTTAGCACATCCGCCGGAAGCCGTGACCACCGCCGCTGGGCTGATGTTCAGCCGTAAGATGACTACCGCCGCCCATACTTTGCTGACGATGGATACTTCCGACGATAACGCCCGTAAGTATCAATGGTTGATGGCGGAACGCATCTCATCACGTATGACGGACATTCTGCTATTGCGCCCCAATCTTTACCGTTTGGCGCTGGCACTGGATGACCTGCGGCATGATGGCATCAATGTGGATGAAGCACAGGCGATGATGGAGGAAATAGACGGCCTGCTGAACGACATCGGCGGGCAGATGAACATGGACATCGCCGCCCTGCGCGATGCTTACCGCGCCGTCGTTGACCGTTTAACCCTATTGAACAAGCGCCTGTCTACGCTGATGGTGCAGGAACGTTTGCCCAATCGCCGGTTGCCCCTCAACGCGCTTGACCGGGCGACCAATGCGGCGATGGCATTAGCGGATAATATGCACGTCATCGGCAAGCAGGCCACATCCAGTCCGCGTGATGCTTTGGTGGCGCTGGATGCCAGCCGTGCCATCGACCCAACCGCGCCGCTATGGGAACAGTTAAGCGTCTGGCTTAACCGTTTATACGAATTATTACAGTCTTATCAAACCTATGTGCCCGCCGCAGATGGAAGCGACCTCACCGACTGGTTGTTACAGGCGGAAAACAGCCTTCAGGGATATAAAGACCATCTTTTTGACGATATGCTCGGCACGATGGTCACGGGCTTACAGGATGCCAGGGAAAACTGGCAGGACTACGCACAAGCCGCCATCGTCGGTAACAGAGGCATCGCGCTGGATGCGCTGGATAGTGCGGCTAAGGGTGTGAGTTTGGTCAGCCCGACGCTTACCGCGTGGCTGAACCAATTGCGCTCTGTGGTAACGAACTCCGCTTATGTGCAACGTCATGCGCTCTTCGGCGGGTTAGGTCGTGCGCTGGCGGATGGCTACGAAGCGTTTGACAGAGGCCGCCTGCCGGAAGCCGAACAACTCGGTCAGCGTGGGGTGGAGATCGCCACAGATGAAACCCAAAAAGAGGCCGCGCGCCGCTTGTTGCAGTTGGCCGGCATTGTGCGAGAATGGATTGAGCGCGGTGGCGTGAGTGATAAAATTCGCACACAGGCGGCCTTAACCCAACTGGAAGCCCTGTACACTGACGAAGAACTGCGCGAACGCGAGCGATTCGCCATGCAGATGCCTAGCCGCGAAACGTACCTGAAGGCGATGGGGAAAGGCTTGATTGAGGTGTATCAACGCCACAGCACCCCCGCATTACGCCTGTTTTACTTTAATGCGGTTCTGCTGGGCACACTGGAAGCCCACGAAAAGAATTTAGAAGATGGCACATTCTGGCGCGAAGTCGCCGCACGAACAATCGGTGATTATAGTGTGCGGCATCCCGCCACCCAAGCCCTCGCGGAATTCATCGATAGGCGGCGGCAGATTAACGCGGCGGCGCTGGCGTTGGATTCCGTGTGCGACAAATCCGCGCTAAGCACGCTCAACGATGTACGCCGCACATTAGCCGATAACCCGGAGGCCAAGCCACTACAAGATGCCGCACAGAGCCTGCGCGATTTTGAGGCCGCGCTCCGGTTATGGGCAGACGGTGACTTTAAGGGCGCGGGCATGAAGATGGAATCCGCGATGACACTTGCCACCGCCGCAGAAAAAGCGGCAGACATCAGCCTGGCGCGTTATGGCGGTTGGTTGCGGCAGTTGCAGGCCACCAGCGCGGAACTGCATAACCTGAATCGACAGATGCGACAAACCGTTGAACGCCGCCCACCAGAACCAGCAAGCGTGGTCGAGCAAGCGCATAGCCAAAGCGCCTCAGCGACGTTTGTGCTACTGGGTGAGCCATATCATGCACAATTGCAGAACTGGAACGACACTTATACGCAATTTCTGAGTGTCTACACCGACGATACCCTGCGGCGCAGTGCCAAGCTGGAACGCTTCAATGAGCTATTTAAGGCGATGTTCATCGATCGTCACCCAGCCTATGACCTCTACCGTCATTGGTATGACATCGTAGAAAGTTCGCCGGAATTCCCCGCGCCACCTACCAACGAGCCAACACCGCGAATCAGCGAAGATGAAGAACCAGAAGACGCCATCTATCTCGGTGGGCGTTACGACGACGACGACGCAGAACGCCCCGCCCCTATCCCGGTACGGGCGCTCCCCCTGCGGCTGATTGGCTTCCTGTTGTTAATCGGGCTGGTTGGCGCTGGAGTCGTGCTGGTCATCCTGCCTAATATACTGAATGACGAACAAGTACCCGCCATCATCGCACAAGTCACCGATGACGCTAGCAATACCCCGGATGCGACCGAAACACCCGTCGCGCTCATTGTATTGACTGACCCTGTAACCAGTTTTGAAGATGAAAGCCAAACACCGGAAATTACCAGCCAGGCTATACCGCTTATCACTTTTGGCGACGGCACACCGACACTTGTCCCGCGCAATACGGAAGAACCCAACATCACAGATAGCCCAACAGATACACCACAGGCCACCGACACGCCGACAGTCACGCTCACATCAACGCCGACCGTAACCCGGACGCCAACGGTCACGCCAACACCAACGAATACCCCGACGCCGACGGTCACGCCGACGCCCACCCTGCCACCGCAGGGCATCCAGGGCACACAGGAACTCCTTACTTTTCTGGCACGCTTACAGGATGACTTCATCACCTGGACGGACGAGCAATTCGTAGCATCTTCTGTGCCGGGCGGTTGGCGTTTAGGTCTGGCGGAAGCAGGCTCTGGTGATGACCTGGCTATCCGCATCCCGGCACAAGCACTGGATGCCGCTTATGGCAACAACGCCCCGTCGCGCATCCGCCGCATGGAAGCAGAAATCGCTTTCACCACATACAATCCGAGCATCGTGGATTTAACGGATGTTCACTTTGGGCTGTATCTGCAAAGCGTTAATGACCCCGCCATCCGCGTAGGGCTTAAGGTGCAGGTGGTTAACCTAAGCACGGTTAATCTGTACTTGATTGATGGGGATGAGGAAGATTTTATCGTACAACGGGCGGTGAATGCCATCGATCCCCGTTTGCGCCTGGAACGCGACGCCAATAATGGCACAGTCACGATATTCTATGATGATGCACAGGTCGGCCAGCCGTTGCCGTTCATCGCGCCGGAAGCCCCTGTGGAGCCGGTGGTGTTTGTCATAGAAGGCGGCGTGCTTGTGAATGTCAATAGCTGGCGGGTCACATTGCGTTAGGGTTATTGTTGTTCATCGGCCATTTTCGCACGGATAATTTCCGCTAGATTGTGGCCGATAATACGATATTCACCGTGTAGTTTTAACTGCATTGGCCCGTTAAACGGCGCTTTATGGATGACTTCCACCTCGACACCCGGCATCAAGCCCAACGCCGCGATATATTCCAAGCGGTCGGCTTCGCGGGTCTTCACACGGGTAATGATCACCGTTTGCCCGGCATCCATATCAGCCACACTGGTATCCACTAAATCCGGGATGCTCCCATCCGGCGTGGGGATAGGCTCGCCGTGCGGGTCGTGGGTGGGGTTGTCGGCCATGTTCAGCATTCGCTGGGCGATGGGGTCGCTCAGTGCGCCACTGATGCGCGTCGCTTCTTCTTCCACTTCATGCCAGCCGAAGCCCATCACATGCACTAAAAATGTGGCCGCGATGCGTTGATAGCGCAATTTCATCAAGGCTTCGCGCTTGCCTGCATCCGTTAGTTTAATGCCTTGATAGGGCTCGTGGAGCAGATAGCCCATCTCCTTGAGCTTGGTTACCATACGGTTGACGGCAGGCGCAGTAACGCCCATCGCATCCGCCAGGGACGACGTGCTGACGTAGCCGTGTTCATCCACTTTTATTTCGCTTGTGCTGTAAATTTTAGCAAGATAGTCGCGGTGTTCCGCCATCTTACCACCCGTGTTCCAGCCGGACGATAAGACGCTCCGGCAAATCTGCCTGGCGCATCTGCTGTTGGGTTTTGGCGATGTCGTACTCAATCCGGCGATGCTCGAACACACCCTTTTCAAAGTCCAATATGGCATAAGCGGCGCGTGGGTCGGCATCGCGTGGTTGACCAATGCTACCCGGATTTACAATCATGCGGTGGCCGTTGAGTTTGAATGGCTCAAAATAGCGCGGCTTGCGGGCTTCGGTATCCCCTGCATCGCTAACCCGTTCGTAGATAATGGGTTGGTGGGTGTGCCCTACTAAACAGATGGATGTCTCGAAATGCGGGAAGTTGAGCGCGGCGACGAGTGGCTCCAGGATGTACTCCCAGATTGGCTCACGCGGGCTGGCATGAACTAAGGTATACTGGCCGATGACAAATGTCGTTGGCAATGCCTGGAGCCAGCGCGTATTTTCGTCGGTCAGTGCATCGCGCGTCCAGTCAACCGCGCGGCGGGCGTCCGGGTTAAACGTGCGGATGTCTAGCCTATCCAGCGCCGCCCAGTCGTGATTCCCGGCCAGGCACAGGTGCGGCAATTCGCGCAGAGCTTCGACGCATTCATTGGGCATGGGGCCATAGCCGACAACATCGCCGAGACACCATACATAGTCCCATTCACCTTTGGCATGTTTGAGGGCGGCTTCAAACGCGACATAGTTCGCGTGAATGTCAGAGATAATCAATATCCGCATAGAGTTTAACCTTGTTTGTCTTTTTGACGGCTTAACGTTCAGCCAGTGTACAAAATTTTAGCATCCTTAGGTATATCATGCGAGTCGTGTTTTTTACATTAAGATTATTGTGTTTGGCCTGTGGCCTGGTGGCGTGCAACCTGGACGATGTCGCGCCACGCACCACGATTGCACCCTCACCCACCTATCAGGACGCCGCCGACCTTATGACAGGGGTCTGCTTTGAGGCGGCACTGCAATTGAGCAACATCACTTACACGCTACAAGACCCCGACGAACTCACCCGTTTTTATGATCGCATCGACAGCCTGGAAGTCTGCCGCCGTCCCATCTTCCGTGCGGATTTCCCCGCGAATGGCGGTGTTATCATCGGGCGTTGGGATGCCGGGCGCGGATGTACCGCCCAGCACGAAGTCATTACACAGGATGGTGTACGCCTGGCCTTGCAGTTCACCACAAGCGGCGACTGCCCCTATGAACTCATCCGCCCATTTTGGATATTAACAGAGTCCGTACAGGCAATAGACGTGACAATACCTTAATTTAACCACCGACACGCACCGCGTCCAGATGTGCGACGTGGCTTTGCGGCATCGCAATAAGCGGATTTTCTGCACGAGAGTCGAGCGTCAATGTCGTAAACGGGAATGGTGGATTTAGTTTCTTCCAGCTACGCGGCGGTTCCAGCATCAAATACATCATAGCCGCTTCGATAACCTGCCACTGCTGTGCGGATTGGTACGGGTACGTGAGGATAAGTGATGTATCCGCCTTGATGCGCGGCAACTTACGCACAAGCGTAGTGCATCGCTCACGTGCGATGGCCGTCACAGAGGGCGGATAGCTCGTCCATTGAGTTTGCAGATACCGTGCAAAGGCGTTAGGTGGCAAAAGTTGCACTTCCGCACGGCGAATGCCAGTGCGTCCGGTTTCGTCAACCTGGTCTGTGACCGTCACTTCGCTGATGGCGACCTGCTCATCCGGGAGGATGAACGCCTTAATCGACCGCGCCCCGACGTAGGCGCTCCAGCCTGTGCCACGCGGCATCGCAAACCGCCAGATGGCTTTTAGCACCTCATCACTCAGGCCGTCCGTGCTGGATGTGAAGTTGTAGCCACGTCGAGCGCCTTCCAGCACATATTCAATAACAAGTTTATTCACAAGGATTATCTCTCTGCACCATCTTCAAAAATATATCATAAATAACGTAGGCCAGTGCTGGTAAGTTGCGAAGATATACGCGCTATACGGAATCAAAAAGCGCCCTGTATTTATCAAGGCGCTTGTTTTTGTGTAGCCTGTGCCGGGATTACGTGAGGCGGTTGTAGTATTCAACCACAAGCTGAAGGTCAACCTTGTTCGGGATTTCGCCTTCGTCCGGTAAACGGGTGAAGGTCGCCCGGCGGTTTTCACTGTCCACACTCAAGTACGGGATGGAAGGGGAGCCTTCCTCAATAATTTCCGTCACTTGGGCATTTTTCTTCATCTTCTCGGTGAATTCGATAACATCACCGACTCGTACCTGGTAGGAAGGCAGGTCAACACGTCTGCCGTTGACGACAATATGACCATGCCCAACAAACTGGCGAGCTTGCCAGATGGTTGCGGCCAGGCCAGCGCGAAAGACGATGTTATCCAGGCGGCGTTCCAGCAGAGTGATTAAGTTCTGGCCGGTACGTCCGGGCATGGTGGTCGCCTTCTTGTAATAGTTACGCAGTTGGCGTTCCCGTACATTGTAGACGAACGACAGCTTTTGCTTTTCATCAAGTTGGAGGCCGTAGTCACTACGACGCCCACTCTTGAATTGCTTTTCGCGGCCATGGTCGCCGGGCGGGTACGGGCGATTCTCGATAATTTTTGCATATTTGGGACGAGCGACCAGCACTTCACCGAAGCGCCGTTGGATCCTCGCCTTTGGGCCATGATAAGATGCCATCTTTAGAAAACCTCGTGTTATATATCACGTCGGGCAACCTTAACAGAGCCACCCGGATGTATTCTCGAACGGAAGCAATGGATATTGTATCGGCTTCTGCTAAATATTCTAGGGCGAATCGTCAAAAGTATTCATAACCACCTCTGTTATATAGAGGATATGCGGTTACAGTGGCAATCACGCCTGCATCGGCAAGCCATTCTTCGGGTACATCAGCACGGGAGATTGCTTGTATGCTCCAACAGACGATGCGAAATCGTATCCTGTGAGGGACTGCGGGGGTTAGGAATCGAACAGAAATTCAAACAAAATTCTGATGCTTAACCGCTTGCCGACATCCTCACACCACCTTATAATGAAACTTCCGGCAGTGTAATTGTGGGGCAACAAGACGTGTCATGTCTGTCACAGACGAGATTAAAGCGCGGCTAGATATTGTCAACTATATCTCGCAATACGTCCCCCTTAAAAAAGCTGGACGCACTTATAAAGCCTGTTGCCCATTCCACAATGAAAAAAGCCCTTCATTCGTCGTTGATGCCGATAAACAGACATGGCGCTGTTACGGGGCCTGTGCAGACGGTGGCGACATCTTCAGCTTTGCCCAACGTTACAACGGTTGGGACTTCCGGCAATCACTGGAAGAACTGGGCAAAATAGCAGGCGTGGAAGTGCGTAAGCTGAACCCACAACAACGCGAAGAAAACACCCGTCTGGATGCCCTGCGTGGCTTGATGAAAGCCGCCGCCGAATACTTTCACCAGCAACTGATTGCATCCAATACAGAAGACGCACGCGCTACGCTGGCCTATGCCACCCACAAGCGCGGCTTCACGACGGAAACCATCACTGCGTTTCAAATCGGCTTTGCGCCGCCGGGATGGTCTAACCTGATGGACAAGTTGACGGGCGTCGGCTATAGTCAGGAAGATTTAATCGACACCGGGTTAGCAGTTAAAAATGATGCCGGGCGCGTGTATGATCGCTTCCGCAATCGCCTGATGATACCCATCAGTGATGAGCGCGGGCGGGTGGTCGGCTTTGGGGCGCGGGCGCTGAATGCGGAAGATAACCCGAAGTATCTCAACTCCCCACAGACGCCGTTATTCGACAAAAGCAAGATTTTATTCGGGCTGGATACGGCTAAACGTGCCATCCGCGACAGTGAAACCGCCGTCATTGTCGAAGGCTATATGGATGTGATCCAGGCACAACAGGCCGGTTTTTATAATGTGGTCGCGCAGATGGGAACAGCTATGACCGAGACCCAACTGGGACTCATCGCGCCGCGTTACGCCAAGCGGGTGATTCTGGCATTAGACGCGGACGCCGCCGGACAGAACGCCGCCCGCCGTAGCCTGGAAGTAGCACGGCAAGCCCTGCAAGCAGATTACGCCGGACGCATGTCTGTTGATATGCGCGTGTTACAAATTCCCGGCGCCAAAGACCCCGACGACCTCATCCGCGAAACGCCGGATGCATGGGCAAAATTGATTGAGGACGCGCTCCCGGTGGCGGATTTTGTCATCCAGATGGAGACAGAACACCTGCCGAGTAATCCGAGCATCCAGGAGCGCGAAGCATTGGCGCGGCGTGTCCTGCCGTTACTGCTGGCATCAGAAAATAATCTATATACCCAAGAAAACGTACAAAAACTGGCGCTTAAGCTCCGCATCCCGGAAACGGATTTGATGCAATGGGCACGGGAGCAACCCCGCGAGCAAAAGCCAGCATCCCGGCCTGCACCGTCCGCCACATCTGCACCTGCGCCAGTCCCTAAAACCCAAACACCCGCGCCGCCGGATGATGGTTACATCCCGGCGTATACGGAAGATGACGAAAGCTATTACGCCGCACTAGCGGATTATGACCAGATGCCATTCCTGCCCGCAGAGGCCACCGATACGCCACCCGGCGTACAAGCCCCAGCCGACGATGACCTGCAACCGGTGATGATGCCGCCCCGTCCAGCACAGGCTCCGGTCTATGTGCCGGAGGCGGACAATCAGCGTGAGGGGTATTGCCTGCGGTTGCTGTTTTTGTACCCAGCCGCCTATTACCAGATTAACCGCCGTCTGCGCGAAGCCGCCGCCAATGATGCCGCCCTGCTCAGTTCCGCGCTGGATGACTTCGGCGTGGCGGACTTTACGCGGTATGATTACCGCACGTTGATGCAGATGTTTTTGTTTGGCTTGCGGCAAGCGGAAGATGATTTGCTGGACTTCCTGCGGCAAGCGCTTGACCCGGCGATACTGATAGAACTGGAGCGCCTCATCGGGGAGGAAAGTGTCGCTGTAACCAGCCGCATCAACGGGCGCTTCGACGCGGATGCATCGCTAGCGTGGAAGCAGTACGAGCGCCGTACCCAGGCCAGCATCAAGCCAGACCAGGAAGCCATCCTGAAAGCGTTAGAACTACGCCGTGCCCGCCTTAAGCGAGAGGTTGACAGAATCCGTTTTGATTTAATCGAGGCTGAACGTAAAAACGATACCGCCGCCGTCGCCCACATCACATCACAGTTCACCCACACCCGCCGCGCGCTGGAGCGGTTGGATAGCGCCCTAGACGACCAACGCCGACAGTTTGCATAAACCAAGTGGAGTAATTGAGGAAACTATGGCGAAGAAAAACATCAAAAAGAGTAATTCCAACATGGATGAAATGGATGATTTAAACGAAGATTTTGATTTTGACGACGACATCAATGATGATTTACCGCTCAACAGCCCCGACGAAGAACTGGACGAAGACGACGAAGAAGAGATGAATGAGAAGCGACTGGACGCTATCTCTATGGCGGATGACCCGGTGCGGATGTACCTTAAAGAGATTGGGCAGGTACAGCTTTTAGACACCAACCGCGAAATATGGCTGAGTATGCAAATCGCCGCAGAAAAGCTGGTACAGGAGCTTTACGACGATCTTTCCCGCGTGGATGAGGGCGAAGAGCCGAAAGTCGGCCTGCCTAAGCAGATTGACGTGGTGCGGTCGGCTTATGAGCGCGTCGCAAAGGTATGGCCGGAAGTGCTTAAAATTGCGGCAGAATATGAACTGGAAGCGCCGGACATGCGCCGCTTGATTGACGAAGTTCAGGCGGTGAATAGCGATTGGGATGTAAACGAAAAATCCTATCTGCGGCGTTATCTGCGTCAGCAGGATTGGGGCAAGGATGAACGCTGGACGGAACTCGCCCGGCGCTTGTTTGATGTGCTACACGGCTTGTTCTTAATTCCGTTCGACCAGCAGATGGAACTCCGTGCTTATTTGCGCGAGAACGACAGCGTTCTGCCGCCCAGCACCTTGTTTGAACGCTGGCTGTTCGAGGATGAAGAAAGCATCGAAGACCTGCCCCATCACTTTGAAGTCATTGAGAGTAAATCCGAGATCGCGGCGGAATCGTTGACACGGGCAAATCTGCGTCTGGTGGTCAGCGTGGCAAAGCGTTATATGGGGCGCGGCATCAACTTTTTGGATTTGATCCAGGAAGGCAACATCGGCCTGCTACGCGCCGTAGCGAAGTTTGACCACACCAAAGGCTTTAAGTTCAGTACTTATGCGACGTGGTGGATTCGTCAGGCGATTAGCCGCGCGATTGCCGACCAAGCCCGGACGATACGTATTCCTGTTCATATGGTAGAGACCATCAACCGCTTGATGCGTGTTCAGCGTGAGTTGTTGCAAAAACTTGGCGCGGAGCCATCCGCAGAGCAAGTCGCGCTGGAAATGGACTTCCTGACGCCGGACGAGACCGAAGCCATTAAGCTGTTGCGCCAAAGCGGAACACAGCTAGACCCCAGCCTACAGCGCAAGCTCCGCCGCGCCGCACAAAAAGTCCGCAAGATTATGCGTATCAGCCAGGAGCCAATGAGCCTGGAAATGCCCATCGGCCAGGAAGACAGCAGTCTGCTGGGCGATTTTATCGAAGATGATAAGATTATGGGGCCAGTCGATGCCGCTAGTCGTCAATTACTTAAAGAGCAGATTCGTTCCGCGCTGGGCGTGTTGAGCGAACGTGAGCGCGAAGTGCTGGAAATGCGCTTCGGCCTGAAGGATGGCCAGGATCACACGTTGGAAGAAGTCGGTAAGCACTTCGGCGTCACACGCGAGCGCATCCGGCAGATAGAGGCCAAAGCCTTGCGTAAGTTGCGCCACCCAACCCGTAGCCGTCAACTCCGCGACTACCTGGAGATGTAACGAGCGGTCATGCCGAACTACGAACTCAAGTTTTGCCCGGTCTGCGGCCACGACCTCATCCGCCGGGAGTATGGGGGGCGTCTGCGCCCTACCTGCATGAATTGTGGTTATGTGCATTATGTAAACCCTGTGCCAGGAGTCGGCTTGATTATCGAGCTAGACGGCGGAGTCGTGCTGATTCAACGCAAGAATCCGCCTCATCAACACGAATGGACTCTGCCAAGTGGCTTTGTGGAAGCCGACGAAAGCGCGGAAGAAGCCGCCATCCGCGAAACTGAAGAAGAGACCGGGCTAAAGGTCGAGATTATCGAGATGATGGGCGTCAATTCCTTCCCGGAAGGCCCGCCTGTTAGCGGCATCATGATTTTTTATCGTGTGCGTCCCGTCGGGGGTAGCCTGCGGGCGGGCGATGATGCGTTGGCGGCACAGGTCTTCCAGCCGGGAGATGTGCCGCTTTTGCCCTTTCGCACGCATCGTGAAATCATGGCGGAATGGCTGGCGATGCAACAAACCAGTTCGCCAACAACCCCGCAACACATAACACCCCCTACGGCGGAATTTCACATTCGCCCTTTTCACCCGGCGGATACCGAAGAAGTTATCGGTCTGCTGGCGACTATCCCCGCCAACCGTGACTTAACGGGTCAACAATGGGCGGCGGTAGCCTTCCGCTTGCAGGAAGCCCCCACGCTGGAAACATGGGTCGCGGAGACCACCAGCCAACCGTCAATGCTCGTAGGGTGCATCGCGTTAAGTGTGGTGCGTGGGCTAACCCAGAGTTACGGCCTCATCAACGATATGGCGGTACTGCCCAGCTACCGCAGGCGCGGGGTTGGCGCGGCTCTGCTGGAAAGTGTGGTGCGACGGGCTGACCATCTGCGCCTGACATCGGTATTGGTCAATACAGAACGCGCCAATGAGCAAGCACAGGCGTTTTTATCTGCGGTGGGTTTTGGGGAAACTGGCATCGTGCGCCTGAAGATGCGCTGATGAATTAACAGTTAGTTGCGTTTTTGACCATATCGCCGCACAATAACAGTGCAGACTCACCTTACAGACAGGGAGAAAACACTATGCAACGGCGACATCCGCTAGACTGGGTACGGGGCTATACCAGCCGTGCGCCGGGCACTGTGCCCAATACATGGACAGCCACCTACCACCTAACCAAACTCATTGACCAAAAACTCATCGACCCGGTGGATGGACACGCTTTTTTAGAACAAGCCAACCTGACGGAGTTCAAATGGCAGATTACCTGGCCGGAAGACTTCGAGACACCCGATGAATACCTGCTAGACCGCATCAACAATGTGATGGGCTATATCATCTTTATTCACGGCTGGACGGGCAACCACAACATCTGGGAAGAATTGCCCGGTATGACCGTGATGAGCAACCGTCGCATGGTCAGCATCACGGTAGACCATAACGGCTTTGGCGAATCCACCTTCAGCACGCCCACCCCATCCCTTGACGATTGCAACCCACCCGCCGCCATGCGTACCATCGAAAATTGGGTAAACCTGATGCGACTCCGCCGCCAACGCGGAGAGATTAACTTTAAAACGGTGAACTTTGTCGGCCACAGTATGGGCGGCGCGATGTTGTTCTATCTTAATCCGCTTAACTGGAACGAGGGCGAAGCCACCCGCTACGCACTGGCCCCCGCCCTGCTGTTAGAAGATGAGCAATACCGCCGCTTTTACCAGACATTGGGCTTAGGCATCAGTATTTTGCAACGCATCCCTACGTTTAAGGTGTTCGAGCCACTCATCAAGCCCACCATGATTCGTACACTGTGCGCTGGCGCTACGGAGCATGTCCAGGAAGTTCACCGTCAGCAGTATGGTGCAACGGCACGCGGGGTCACGGGGGCGGCCTTCATCGCAATGGGGCGGTTGGATGATTACGAGATTGCCCACAACTGGGAGTTTATGCGCATTATGCTAGGCCACCGGGATTTATTGGTGGGGCTAACGGGCATGATGGACTTACTCAGCTTGTTGGAATTCCCGGCGGCAAATTTGCGCGTTGTGCCCGGCACACATTATATGTTCAGCGTCGGTGCGGAAAGCCCGGAGAACGCCTTCCAGCACGCGCAAGCCCGCGAACTCGTCGTGCAGGACATCCTGACGCTACACGAAGCGGCGTACAAACTACAAAAAGAAGGGCGGCGGGTCGGCCAACAACGGTAAACAAAGGCGCACAAACCAAAGTGTTATTTGATGTTAAGGGGGCTTGTCGTTACAATGACGCGCATCGTTTACTGTTAGAAGGCATTCCCAATGAACCATTCATCACGCGCCCTATGGGTTATCTTTTTACTGTTCGCATTCGTCGTCAGCACCCACGCACAACAAAGCGATGAGCAAGCCGACGACAACATCATCACCGTACTACAAGGGTTAACCGTCACCCTGCCGGATTTAGGCGGGCAGGTCATCCGCGTAGCGACCATGAACACCTACCCCCCGTTTAACAATATTGACAGCGAAGGCCGCGCCATTGGCTGGGATTATGATGTGCTGGCGGCGCTGTGCGAACGGCTGAACTGTGTGCCACAATTTATAGAAATCGCATGGGAGGGTTTAATCCCGTCCGTTAGCGATGGCACAAACGACATGGCCGCCAATGGCGTGACAGTCACGGATGCCCGCCGCGAGATTATCGCGTTCTCAGAGCCGTATCTCACCTTACGTCAGGTGTTGGTCATCCGCATTAATGAAACACGATTTACCACTGTGGATGAGTTCATCGCCGATGAATCGCTCAATGTGATGGCGCTTGTCGCAACAACCAATCTTCAGGCTGTACAGAGCATCCTGGGTGAAGACAATCCGCGTATCATCGCTACAGATATGGCTTTTGAGGATATGGTGATTGCGCTCATCGCTGGTGAAACGGACGCTATCGTGATGGACGACCTCGCCGCACAGCGTTTTGTCAACGCGACGCCGGATGCCATCCGCTTGATTGATGAACCCATCACCGAAGTGGAAGAACTGGCCTTTATCTTCACGCTGGGTTCGGATTTAATCCGCCCGGTTAACCTTGCACTTGCCGAAATTCGCCGGGATGGTACACTCTCAGAGATTAATTCGCGCTGGCTGTTCGACTAATAGATAAGGAGAAAGACCCATGCGCCGTGCCCATCTGCTTGTTTTACCTTTGTTGCTGACGTTGTTTTTCACAATGAGCATCTTCGCACAGGAAGATGACGAAACGCAGGACATCATCAGCGTGCTACGCGGCCTGACCGTTAGCACCGACGCCCCCGCTATGACCGAAGATGGTCTGCCGAATTTAGGCGGGCTGGTTGTGACGGTTGCCGTAGAGAATGTGTACCCACCGTTTAACCAGATTAACACAGAAGGACAAGCCGAAGGTTGGGATTATGATGTCGTGAGTGAAATCTGCGCCCGGCTGAACTGCCAACCACAATTTATAGAAGCAGATTGGGAAACGATGATTGCTGATGTCGGTTCCGGTGTCTATGACATGGCCGCCAACGGCATCACCTACACAGAAGAACGCACGGCTATTGTTGATTTTTCTCAGCCTTACGTGGTGCTTCAGCAATTTTTGGTCGTCCGCGCCAATGAAGGACGCTTTAGCACGGTGGATGAATTCCTCGCTGATGAGAACTTTACCTTAGCGACCTTTAATGAATCCACCAACGCTTACCTTGCCTTTGACTTGCTCGGTGAGGATAGCCCGCGCATCCTGCTGGAAGACTATAGCGCCGCCCAACTGGCATTTATTCTCATCAATTCTGATATAGATGCCGCCTTGGTGGATAACATCGTTGCACAACGTCTAGTGACGGAAAACCCGGATGTATTGGCTATTATCGAAGAGCCACTCACAGAGCCGGAGGAACTAGCGTTTATCTTTACGCTGGGGTCGGATTTAACGACGGCCTTTGATGCCGTGCTTGACCAGATGCGCGCTGATGGCACACTGGAAGCATTTAACGATAAATGGTTCTTCGGCGGGTAAATAATACCAAGAGGGGCGGCGCATGGGTCGTCGCCCCTTATTGCCCCGCGCTTATTCGCCATCCAGCGCGGCCAGCATATCCTCTATGCGGCTGAACTTCAAACGTGGCCGTCCTACAGCCTGTCCGCGTTCTTGTTCAAGTTGGTCAATCTTCTGCCAATCCTGGTATGTCACCACACGCACACCCCGCGATTGTAACAATGTGTCCACCTCTTCGCGGTTAGGCGCAGGCGGATTCAACAGCGCCCCAATCCCCACATCCGCAAGGAGCGCATCGGCGCTTTCTACCGAATCTGGTTTATTCGTGCCGATGATGCCCGATGGCCCGCGTTTAATCCACCCCACCACATAATTACCCACGACGGTAGACGCCTCACCAAAAGCGCGGAGTACACGGCCTTTCTCGTTCGGGATGACGCCCCAACGGTCATAAAATGGCACATCCGGCAATGGCACACCCAGATACCCCACCGAACGGAATACCAAGCCCACCGGGACAGTGTAGGTCTGGTCGGTGGCACGGGGGCGGATGTCGCCGCGCTCGTCCTGATACAACTCGTTGCGGACAAGCGTGATGGATTCCACACAGCCGTTACCGTCAATCTGTACCGGAGAGGCTAAAAAGTGCATATGAATCCGCTTGCGTTTGCCTTGCGGCGGACGTGTGGAAAATTCGCGCATAATATCGACATTCTTCACGTCTTTTTTATCAACCTGCGGGCTTTTTAAATACGCTTCGCTGTAAGCATCCAGCGTTAGTTCTTCTGGCGCGATGATGATGTCGCATTCTTCCATCTCGCCCAGTTCTTTAATCTCCGGGTTCGTGAAGGCCGCTTGTGCCGGGCCGCGCCGCCCAAAAATGTGGATGTCGCGCACGTTGCTGTTTATGAGTGCCTCTAGCGCATAATCCGCGATGTCTGTCGCGTGCAGTTCACGCTCACTACGGCCTAAAATCCGCGCTACGTCCATCGCCACGTTGCCCACACCAATGACGGCCACACTTTGCTGAGATAAATCAAATTGATAATCTCGGAATTCCGGGTGGCCGTTATACCAGCCGACAAACTCCGTCGCGGCATGGCTACCGGGCAGGTCTTCACCTGTCACGTTGAGGTTGCGGTCGGTCTGTGCGCCGACGGCGTAAATCACCGCATGGTAATGTTGGGTGATGTCCGCATAGGTTATCGCGCTACCAAACGTCACATTGCCATAAAATTTGAAGTCAGGGTGCGCCGCGATGCGATCATAGTTTTTAGTGACGGATTTTATCTTCTGGTGGTCGGGCGCGACGCCGCCGCGTACCAACCCAAAGGGTGTAGGCAGTTTATCGAACATATCAATTTGTATGTGTAGGGCGGATTGCTTCAATAGATGGTCTGCGGCGTAAAAGCCAGACGGCCCACTGCCGATGATGGCAACACGCAGAGGAAAGGCGGCTGTACCAATGGGGGTCATAGTTTGCTCTCAAAACTCTATAATTTGACTAGTCATTCGCATTATAACACGCATCAGTACAGGGGTTATGTGAGGAATATCACATGATTAGATTAAGCCAACCTGTGATGTAAAAGGAACGATGGCACAAAAAAGGGGCACGAGTTGTCGTGCCCCAAACAAACATCATCCGTTACGAATTACTCCGCGATGACCTCATAGATCACATCACCGAACACGACAATCACCTTGTCGCCTAGCGCGAAGAACTCGCCAAGTTCGGGGAATTGTGTCAGCAGGTCAAAGTATCCATCACTGAGGAAAACCACAGGCACTGTTTCCATCGTGTCCGGGTCAAACGTGGTGTCCGTCCACACGTCATTGATGCGGATAAAGGTCTTATCATTCACGTTCATGATGGGGTTATTGGTCACCGGGTCAGCGCCAAATGAATTCTCGTCAAAACCGCCCCCAACACCTCCTTCAAAATCTGCCATAGACTCAGCCGCCATCGGCGCTTGCATGGGCGTTTGCATCGGCGCAGGCGGGGCCATCGGCGCGCCAGATGATTGACGCATGGCGCTAATGCCGGATGACGCATCCACCGCACCAACACCGGTGAAGTCGGATAAGCTCTCGGCTTCTTCCGAGAAAGTATCAAATGCGCGGGCACGGCCTTGTTGGGATAAGATGTCGTCTTCTTCAATCAAGAAGCTGGTATAGGGTGTGATGATACCGTAGCGCACACTCAGGTTGATGATGCTCTCGACCAATTCAACGGATTCACCTTGCAGGCGGATGGTGTTCAGCAGTTCGCCAATGTGACGGGTCGCCCACAGGCGTGCGATGAACGATTGCCCACCTGCCGTACTCCGCAGGGATAAGCCATCGTAGATGAAGCGTTGCACTTCGCCGTCCACATCGCCACTGATGGTCAGTGTCAGGTCATCCATACCCTGACGGTAGCGCCCAACAAGCGTAATCTGCTCACCCGCGAACAGGTCATTCACGTTCTGCGGATACAGTAATTCCACAAACGCGCCGCCGAAGTCAATATCAACGTTGGCTAACACCGGTGAGCTAATCTTGTTATATAAACTGGACACGACTTCATCAATACGTTCGCTAGGGCGCACATAAGCCCCCGTCCCGTTGAAGTTATCCGCCAATTGATCAAGCAGGAACGTATCTACATCAAAGCCGACGCCAAACGTAAAGATGCGGGTGTTATCCGGTGCGCTGGCGTTCACATTATCCAGAATATCCGCCGTGCCCGTGATGCCACTGGTCGCCAGGCCATCCGTCAGGAATAAGATAGTGGTAGCGCGGTCTGCATCAACCATGTTGAGCGCAACAATCAGCGCATCATTAATGTTCGTGCCGCCACTCGGTTCTTCATTCTTCACCCAGTCGATAGCGTCATCAATTGAAGAAGCAGGCAGGAGTTCACGGGAATATTCGCGCACACCTGTGCTGAAAATCACGACATTAAAGCGGTCACGCGGGTTGAGGTTTGCCAGCACATAAGCGGCGGCATCTGTGGCCTGGTTCCAGGCTTCACCCCACATACTGCCGGATTGGTCTAGCACGATAATCACGTCTTTGGGGATGGCGCGTTCTTCCGGCACACTTAACGGCGGTTGAACCATCAGCATAAAAAAGCCGTCCTGCCCGGCACTTTCCGTATACGATAGCAGGTTCACGCTGATGCTATCGTTAGCCAGCCCATAGTACAGGCTGAAGTCTTCCGCATTACGGAAGTCAATGGCCTCCCACCCGGCGACAAAATTTGTATCATCATCATTATCGCGGAAGATACCGATGTTGTGGCTGGGTGAATAAATGTTGCTCACGGGGTCGTTACCGCTCACGCTGACATCAATGCTCATCTGCCCGATGCTCCGGTTGGAGAGTGTATTGCTATTCATCGGGAAGATGTAATTCACGAGTCCATTATCCGCAGAAAGCGCCTGACTATAGCTGAATTCTATCCGGCGCGAGTCGCCCACTGGGATGGGGAAGACGTTTGCCTGGATAGCGTTCTGGCCGACATATTCCAGCAAAGCCGGGTCGCGGAATTGGCGCACAATTTCGTCATAGATGGCACGGGCTTCCGTAGCGGGGAGGATTCTCGCCTCTATCGCTTGCCCGTCAATATACATAAACAGGCTATCGACGGCGGCTTCGCTGGGAAGCGGGAATAAGAACGTGCCTTCGGCCAGCCCTTCGCCTTCGTTGGTAAATTGCATGTCTACGTTGGTGGTGGCGATTTGGTTTTCAATCGTCACTGTCACCCGTTGATAGTCAATCTTCAACCAGGAAGGGTCTGTCCATACGCCCCAACAGCACGGCGGGTCTATCGGGCGTGGCTCATCTTGCGCGGCAATAGGCAGAATACCTACCATCAAAAACAAAGTGATTAGTAAAAATCGTAATTTCGTCATGAGTATTTCTCCCACTCATAAGAGGTCAGTTATCCTCATGACGTTGACGCCTTTGTAAAAGTTCCCAACTAAATTATTTGCCTATAACGCCGCCTTGATGTATTGGGCGATGTAATGCGACACGCCCATAATGCTCAACATGGGGTTAACGCCCGGTGCATTAGGCAGGGCGCTTCCATCCGCCACATACAACCCCTTGACCTCCCAGCTTTGCCCGGTAGGGTCAACCGCGCCCCGTGCCGCATCGCCGCCGATGCGCGCACTGGACATCTGATGGGCGCTGAAGAGTGCGAAGTCGTTGGGGCGCAGGCCGCGTGCTTCCACCGCCGCCAGATATTGCTCTAAGCTCCCGTTTTTGCCCGGAACATAGGCTGGTCTGTCGTTATGGGGCGTGGCAACTTCCAGCGCGCCCGCCGCCAGATGAATTTTGAGCGCCTCTTTGATGCCAAACATCAGATGCTTGCTGTCATAATCACTCATGCGGTAAGCCAGAACGGGCTGTCCGGTTTTGCTTAACTTCACATGGCCGGAGTCTCGGTCGCGGGTAAGGATGATGATATTGGCGGTGTGGGGTAACTGCTGAACCACGCGCTTGTGTTGGCGCGCACTCGTCCAGGGGTTAGCCAGGCCGTTCAAACCGGGATGCGCGGGCGCATTTTCCAGCCAAACGCCGTAGCCGTTGCCATCCAGGTTTTTAAAATCGCGTACTACCCGTGTCAGGGGAGCGCCGCGCCAGGGTTCGATGCGGTCGGTGTACAGCCCGGTAACAACTGTTGTTGGATGCAAGCGCAAATTCGCGCCGATGTTAGGGTTATTCAGGCCGGAGCGCATCAAAATAGCGGGCGTATGGATCGTCCCGGCGCTGACGATAACCACCTTCGCCTTGACGGTAATATTATGCCGATGGCCGTCTGCATCCTGCACCGTGACCACCGCGCCACGCACGCGACCGCTATCATGCAAAATGCGGTCTACATGGCCGCGCACAATTATTTTTGCGCCTGCGTCATAGGCATCCTGTAAATACGTTTTTGTTGTGCTTTGTTTCGCGCCGAACTGACAGCCAAACGCGCAGAAGTCGCAGGCTTCACACCCTTTAACGTTGCGCGGCACAACCTCACTGTTGTAACCCAGTGCCGCACAGCCTCTATCCAGCACCTGATTATTCGGGTTGGCGATGCTTTCCGCCGTGCCGACGTTCATCCGTGTGGAGACGGCATCCAATGATTTTTGCAGGGCATCACTGGTCGCGCCACTAAAGCCCAGCACGCGCTCCCATTCCTGCAAAACATAATCCGGTGTACGGAAGGACGCCGACCAGTTAACCACCGTGCCGCCGCCGAGCGTGCTACCCGCCAGAATAGACATCGTGGTATCTTCCGTGACCAGTGCGCCATATTTCTCGTACATCGTGTCCATACTGGTCAGTTCATCACGGGGGACTTCATGCTCCGCGTAATAGTCGCCCTTCTCAATCACGATGACCTCGTGCCCGGACTGCGCCAACTCTCCCGCCACAACGCCGCCGCCCGCACCACTGCCGATGACCAACACATCTGTTTCCAGCGTGGTAGGCCGACTGATAGCGTAAGGCTCGATGGGACGAGGCGCAGGGTCGGATGGCGGCGGGGTGCTATAGCCCAGCATCCCCCATGATGGATTAGGCTGTCCTTCCGGCGTCACGGAATAAAACAAAAAGCTCGCCAGCCGCTTAAACGATAAAAACGCGGTGCGTGCAGTCTCATAACGGCTGGTCGCCAGTTTGTATAGCAATTCCTCGCGTGCGGCGTGCGGCATATCCCGCAAGGGCGCCCAATGCCCGGCGATGAGGCCATTAACAAGGCCATTGTTCAGCGCGTTTAGTAAAAACCTGACCTGCCGTTGCTCCGCCGGAGAGGTCACACGCTCTAGCGCGGTTTCCATCTTTTCCGGGATGCCCAACGCACCGGCACTGGTGCGGAACAAAACAGGGTCATCGCCGTCTTCCGGCTCCAAGCTGGGGATGAGGGTATCGCAGATGATGTGTAAAGTTTGGCGCTCAGATTCGCTTAAAAAAGTCATTTTCAAGAAGCCTCAATAAAGTTTATGGATGTTTTTAGATTGCAAGTCACCTCTAAAAACTGAATCTCTATTTAATTATAGCGCGATAAAGTCTTTTTGAGCCTACTTTATTGAGGAAATCTATTGACGAAATCTGCTTTGATTGGTGATGGAATACCCCTGTATAGTGACCCATCACGCCGGTGCGGGCGCATTGCCCAATGCAGGCGGTTCATCTGTGACAACCGCGCCACCCGTAGGGCTGGAATCGATTGGTGGCAAATCGCCAGATGTATCATAATCCGGCAGAATGTCCTCCGCATTACGGATAGATGGGAATAGATAACCGGAGAGTGCCGCTAATGCCGCCAGCATACCACTGATGACCAGCATGGTTGCAATGCCCGCCCCCGCACCATAGCCCACCATGCCACCAAAGATGCCTGCAATAAACGTATCCGGCCTGATTAATGACTCGAACATGGACAGCAGGGGCGCACCCGACAAAACACTCAACGCCCCCTGATACGCCATGCCTGGCTCGAATAAGCGGTCAGCCAACGGCCCGGCGGCAATCATCACCGCCGGGATTGTGATTTGGGCAATCAAGCGCCGTGCCGCAAACACGCGCCCTTGCACATCCGGCGCGACTTTCGCCTGCCAAATGGCCTGATTAGACGCATTCAGGATATTGATGCAGAAGAACATTAAAAACGCGCTTACCATCCACCACTGGACTGATTGCGCGATGCCTAGTGGAATTTGCCCCAGCATCGCGGCGCAGAACATCCCCAACAACACCCCATGCACCCGGCGCTTGGGGCCACCCCACAAGCTCATCATCATGCCCCCTGCCAGCCCTCCCAGCGCCATCATAGAGCGCACTGTGCCCAGCATAATCTGGTCGCCCGCCGTCCGTGCCAGAATCATCGGGTCTAGCAGGATAATCGCAAAGCCGCCAAACAAATTGGCAAAGAAGAACATCAACTGTAGGCCAAGCAAGCTAGGCCGCGCCACGATATAGCGAAAGCCATACGCCGCCTCACCCAATAAATTGCCTTTTCCTTGCTGGCCTTCCTCTGTGCGCTTGGGTGCAGGGATGAACACCGTCGAAATAGCCAGGATGGAGAATGAAAACGTCGCAATATCAATCATCAGGATGCCGCCAATGCCGATGAACGGTATCAACGCACCCGCCACCGCCGGAGCAAAAATCTGCGCGGCGGATTCTCCCATCGCAAACATGCCGGAAGCCCGCGCATAATTTTTGCGATTGAGGAGCATCGTCACCGCCGCCGAATACGCCGGGAATTGAAACGCGGCAAATGCGCTGGATACCCCGCCTGCTACATAGATATGCCACAGTTGCATATTGCCAGTACTGTATATGGCAAATAGCCATATCGTCGCAATGCCAGAGCCTAAATCGGTCAGCATCATCACATATTTACGGTTCCAACGGTCAACCAGTGCCCCCGCTACCGGACTTAAGAAAATGCCCGGCGCAAAGTTGAACAATGCGGCCAGCGCCAGCGCGGTAACTTCGCCTGTTGCCAGCCATGCCCATATCGTGAGCGCAAATGCCGTCAGCGCACTGCCAAAAAACGAAACCACCTGCCCCGACCACACAATAAAAAAAGCCCGTGAACCCGTTGGTTGATTGGGGGGTGTGTGCGCTACCGTCGCCACCATAAGTTATATGCTCCATCCGATGCTAAGGAATGATTGCTTAAATGAGGTATTTTGCCCACAGCATAACAACATTCGAACCACTTGTCAAATTAATTTAAACATTCACATTAAATAGATTATTAGTCGAACACTCATTCATTTATACTCCCACCAGCAAGGGTTTGTTCAATTCATGAATTTTGATTATTAGTGGCGTGCTAGTGTTAGATTAAAGGCCGTGCTAAGTGGTTTACAAGTTTCCCAAAGCAGGCTATAGTATGTACAGTAACGTTTAATAAATTCAATAAATTGTGAACGTTACGCAAAATCGTGTGTGTAGAGTGATGGCAACCCCTCTGTGTGGAGCATCTGTTTGAGCGTGTGTGTATTGTAATCTTGCCATCACTCTTGCCTTTTATTGTAACCCCCTCCTTTGCGATAGCGCCGAGCTAACCACTCGGCGCGTCTTTTTTATCCCGCCCCCTGCATGGTAGAATGATGGCTTAAACCGCACCGTGCAACGGATAAGAAAGTGATATGGCACGCATCCATACCGCCACATTTGAAGTACGTCATTACGAATGTGACCCTTACGGCCACGTTAACCATGCCAATTACCTGCGTTATATGCAAGAAGCGGCGTTTGGCGCTTCTGCCGCCGTCGGCTATTCCACCCTGCGCTATGCCCAGATGAACCTGGCATGGATGGCTTACGATACAGATATTGAATATCTGCACCCCTTGCGCTACGGCGATACGGTGACCATCCAGACATGGGTAAAGGACTTCCGCCGTGTACGTTCCCTGCGCTATTATGAATTGTATTGTGGGAATACGCTGGTCGCACGCGCCCAAACAGATTGGGTACTTATCAACACCCAGAAGAACATCCCGGTTAGCATCCCGCCGGAGGTTGTCGCGGCTTATTCCGAAGGCGAGTCGCCTACCCGTGATGAACATAAAGAGCCACTACCCCACGTCAACATGCCGGAAACGGGTGTGTTTAAGCTACGGCGGCGGGTGGAATGGCGCGATGTTGACCCGGTAGGCCATGTGAACAATGCCGTTTATCTCAATTATGCGTCGGATTGCGGGATGCAGATTGCACGGGCTTATGGCTGGTCTTTCAACGAAGTTCACGCGATGGGCTATGGCAAAGTGGCACGGCGGCACGCTATCGAATATCGGGCGGGCGCAGTCTGTGACGACGAACTAGAGATTAGCACATGGCTTTCACACATGCGCCGCGCTTCCGCCATCCGCCATTATGTGATGCACCGCGTCACCGATGGCAAACTCATTGCACGGGTGCGGACGATGGGCGTGTGGGTGAACCTCAAAACCGGAGAACCCGCTCGCATCCCGGAGGCTTATAAGCAGGCTTTCGCGCCTAATACCGTCCGGCTGACGGACGAACCCGAATAAAAACCAGCGCACATGCGCCAGATAGCGTACAATAAGAGGCAAATGCTCCATCACCGGGAAAAGAGGAAGTAACGCGATGTCAGATGACGCCAAACGCGAAGCGCGAATCAACAAATTTGAGCAAGCGGTTGATAAGCGTATTAAGGTCTTGCGCTCCCCTAATGCACCTATGGATAAGCGCGTACAATGCGCCCAATGGCTGGGCGAAGCAGGCGCACCCCGCGCCATCGAAGCCCTTGCGGAAGTCTATACAGACACCAGAACCAGCGGCCAACTGCGTAAGGCGACAGCCTATGCTTTAGGCCAGTACAAAGCGTTGGAGAAAGCAGTCGGGGCGGATAAAGGCGATAGCTTCGAGGCATCGTTAGACCAGCACCCGGAGGTCTTTGAACAACTGGTCAACATCGCTGTACAAGGCAAATTTGGCAAGCGGAAGTCCAACGGCGGCCTGTGGTTGTTAACGCTGGTTCTGCTAGCCAGCTTTGGCGGGTTAGCGTTCTTTAACTTTACCCAGATGACGGACGGTGACGGCTCCAGCGCGGGAGCCATCAGCGCACCCACCCAGACCCCCGCACCCACCGCCACCGAGCCGCCCGTGATTGACGGCATGACGGCCACACCGCAACCAACAGACATCCCGCCGACGGAAACGCCAACTCTCACGCCCACCGTCGCGCCGGACGACTTCGAGCCATATGTGCGGCAGATGACCGACGCTCTTGATGTGATTACCCGGCCACGCGGCGCGGTGGAATTACTCGCGCAGAATTGGCAGGACGCCAGCCAATCCGACCGCCCGCAAGGATGCAGAGACCCTCAGCCCAATATCCCGGATGATGTATTCATCCCGGATCAATACCTTAACGCCGTCGCTGGCCTGCGCGAAGCCCAAACACAGGTAAACATCACGCTGGGCTTAACGCGGCAAGGGTGGGAAACCTTCTTCCGTGATTGCGGTGATGGTACGCTCCAACAAAATGCAGAATTTGTGATTAGCAACCTGATTGTCACATTACAGACAACGCTGAGCAGTGCCCGCACGACGCTTGCGCCGTTGCAGGCTTTAACACGCTAAAATGACCTTGTCTGCCGATTGCCCACCGTCTTTATGCGGCAATCGGCAAGAGGGGTTATACTTATATCAATACTCATCTGTCGGGTATATCTACCCGCTAAACACTAAAAACCACCTTGAGGGAGATTATTTATGATGGTTAAGCGTTTATCTCTCATCCTAACATTATCATTCCTGCTCGCTTTGTTCGGGGCGGCGTCCCCATCGGCGGCACAGGTCAGCCCGTGGACGGCCATTTACTACCCGAATACATCGTTCACAAATCCTATCCCAACACCGTACACTTACAACACACTCAATCTGAACTTCGGGACGGGTGTACCGAAGGATGCCGCCGGAAATGACATTCCCGGAATGCCTGCGGATAACTTTTCCGCACGGTTTAGCAGTGTGCAAAATTTACCCTCCGGCAATTACATCTTCACGCTACGGGTGGATGACCGCGCCAACGTTCGCTTAAATGGCGTGCAAATCTTCAGCCGGACGGAACCGGGTACAGATGCCGCACAGGTATTTTTGCCAGGCGGTAACGTCACGATGGAAGTTGACTATATCGAGTTCTTCGCGGATGCCTTCATTGAGTTGGTATGGCAACCTGTCGGCGGTGTGCCTGGTCAACCGGGACAGCCCGGACAGCCTGGCTTCTTCCCGACGGTTGGCCCTACACCTACCCCAGAGCCAACCGCCCGCCCTACCTTCACCGCTCTACCCCCCATCCCACCGGGCGCACTTACAGCAACGGTCATCCGTGCTGGTGTGTTGAACATCCGTAATGCACCAACAACGGGCGGGGATGTGATAGGGCGCATCTTACGGGGGCAAACCTACGCTATCGTCGGGCGCGACCAGAATGCACGCTGGTTCTTGCTTCAGTTGGGCGGGTATCAAGGCTGGGCGAACGGCTACTATCTGGGTTTTAATACCAACGAATTCAACGCCCCTATCACCAGTGGCAACACGCTATTCATCAATCCGCCTGCCGTGCCGGATTTTGGCGTGCGCGCACAGACGCAAGCCGGGCTAAGGCTCCGTGCCGCCCCGACAACAGCTTCACAGCAAATCGGGCGGATTAACTGGGGGGCATTCTTGCCTGTCATCGGGCGTACAGCGAATGGTCAATGGTGGAAGGTGGTCTGGCGCGGCACAGTGGGCTGGGTGGCATCGGGCTTTGCCATCATTGTAGAAGGCGACATCCGCAACGTGCCGATTGAATAAGCCTCTGCCAGCCAAACAACTCTAAAAATCAAACGGGGCGATAGATGTGTCACCCCGTTTTTGTTATATTGCTTTGCTTTTATAGACTAAGACGAGCGAGTTAACACCCACCCCGTTGTAAGGTATAGGTTGATGTCAACACATTATCGCCGGTGTTTGTTTCCGGTACTTCGTTATTGGGGTCAATGACCACCCGGATTTGATGCTGTTCATCAAAGAACGTACTCACGGTCAGCGCATTTTCTCCAATCACAAAATTCTGGCCCGGTTGCAAAATCGGGACTTCACGTATAAAGGTGTTTGTCACCGTGCCAGAGGCCACATGAATATCCTGGAATAGCACCGTTGCATTACGGCTGGTCGGGCCTGTGCCGGTATTGGTGATGTTCACCAGCACCTGGAACGGTACACTACAGGTCGGCGGGTTGGGGCTGATGGACGGCGGCGACCCGGTGAGGTTTGCGCTGGTCACAGGCGTGGCTGTCGGCACAGGGGTAGAGGTAAACGGCGGCGGCGGCGGCGCGATACGCGGCACACTGCGGAAGTCGCCAGAAGCCGTGACAACACTGTTAGCAACCCAACCTTCCAGGCCACTGCTCAGGCGGATGAGATACCATCCACTACCGGATGAGCTAATGCCAATTACCGAAGCGGACGTTCCGCTACGGAGCGAGCCAACCACCGGGAATAATGTGCTGTCGCCGGAACGAATGTTGACATCCAGATTAGCAGTTACACGCGGCGCGGTATCTACAGAGCTACTTGTCGCGGGCAAGGTTGGCCGCCCTTGTGTGGTGGAAGGCGTCGCTGTGACGACGACAAGCGGCGGTTGTGACGAACCCGAGTCGCTGTCTCTTTCACCGAAGATTAAATCTGCAACAAAATCCGGCGGGTTATTTTCCACACGAATCGGGCTAACGACAAAGTTCTGTGACGGTTGGCCGGATACGTTCACTGTCAAACGGATGGCATACAAGCCGTCTGCCGTTGTTAGCGTGTTCCAACGGCCCAGTACATCTTCCACGATGGGCAAGCCGCTAGGCAAGGTGATGGGAAACCACGGCGAGTCTTCATCAGCCAGCGTCAGCACGCCGTCGGGGTCTTCATCGTACAACGGGCGGAACTCAATAAAATAGTTGCTCAGGTTGGGGATGTTGGCTGTGCCGTAAATCGGCACAGAATCCCGCAGAACATAAACGGGGGGCGGCCACGTAATCATCACGTTCGGGTCAATATCTTCAGCGTCCGGCGCGGGGGTAATGGATTGTGCCCACACCACGCCAGTAGACGCCAAGACCATGATGAACAAAAAGACAAGTAGTTTGCGGTACATAGGCGTGTTTTCCTCAGTTAATAGAGTTAAATTACAAAAGCGTGCCTGCTTATCCGCATTTACGCTGTCTTTATCATACAGCAAAGTTGCAGACCGTGTTTTGCGCTGAACCTACGCTTGCCCTTAT
>DAIMZF010000023.1:0-7576 GCA_036734085.1 Aggregatilineales bacterium | reverse complement strand
CCGTATCAGAGGTTACGCACCGCCTGACGAATGCACAACCACACGATCACAATGGGCAGAAGTACAGGCAGGACGGCATCCAGCATAAAGCGCACCGGCCACGTCACCGGGATGAAGCGGAGCATATTCAGCATCACAAAATAGAACACCAGCACCGCTATCGACGCTAAAAACGCACCTTGCCTAAACCGAATCGTCGTGCCCATCAAGACCGCGATGCTGGCCGCCATAAATAATTCCAACGGCACGCGGATGAGGTGTGTCATCAGTGCCAACACGGATAACCCCTGTGCTAAAAACGGGTAGTCCTCCGGTGGATACAGGTTAAGATATACCACAACAATAATCGGCATCCCAAAGGTAACTGTGAACAGGGTTAAAATCACAAATATGTCCATCTGCCGCCACACCGCCGCCGCAATTTTGCTGAGGATAATCTGGCGGGGGGTATAGGGCGTCACCCGGAGCAGATGAATGGTGTTGTGCTGGTACTCGCGCACCATGTTATAGGCCGCCTCGTTGACCAGAGCAATCAGCGAAAGCGCGTAGTTATACAACAAAAACGGGAACATGAGGGCGGCCACCAGCACCGAGATAATCACCGGGATGAAGATAATAGGCAGATAAACCGAAAGTGCCATGACCGCCGTCTGCAACGCTACCCAGAATAAGATAGGCCGTAATTCCGGCGGAAAGACGCGCCAATGCTCGCCTAATTCTCGGCGTACAATCGGGTTACTGCGCCGCGCCCACACTGGCAGGGCGCTATCAATATTCGATAAATCATGCACCAGCCTGCGGACGGTCTCTTTCTGTGTTTGTTTGAGTGCCACAACGTTGTGCCTCTAACTATGGAATTGCGCGTTCGTTAAGCATATCCCCCAATGCCTTGACCAAGCGCCGCAATTCCGCTTCTAAATCTTCAGGGATGTCGTCCAGAGTCGCCGCATCGCGGAACAAATCTCGCGCTTCCCGGAGCTTGCCCTGCCCATCCCGTAACCGACGCAGACCGTCTCGCATGTGGTCACGGGCGTGGCGGCTGGCGGGGTTGGCCGGTTGATTAGGAAAATCCCAACCGTGCCGCGCACACACGCTCTGTAGTCCTGCCAGAAAATCATCAATGGTGGTGATTTGTAACGATGCCCCCTGCTGAAGCAAATCCTTCAACGCCGGGCTGAGGGTTGGCTCCACGCCAAAGTCCAGCGCAGTTACAGATTGATAGCGCGATTCCACCTGCGCCAGATTTCCCGGTTGCGGGCGCAATGTGCCGTTAAGCGGGGAAAGCCCGGTAAACACCGGATACAAAATACCCACACACAGGTTATGTACATCCGTGCGGAACTGTTGCGCGTCGTGGTTGTCTAGCTGGCGAGAACTGTTAAAGTCGATAACTTGCAGGTTGACGCCATCCCAATACACATGCTCCAGCTTGTGGTCTAAATAGACGATATTCTGTTGATGCGCCATCTTTAGCACTTGAGCAAATTGCACGGCCAGCATCAGCCCTTCTTCCGTTGGCAAGCGCCAGCGTGTGCCCTGTTGGGTGGGCTTCATCTGATAAAATAGATTGTTGGTGCGCGGCAGATTAGGCAACACCAAAAACGGACGCCAATTACGCTCTGCATAGTCCGGCATGGCACGGGCAAATGCGGATACATCGCGGCCATAATTGACGATTTCGCCATCCTGGGGTACTTCTGCATAGGCCGCCAAATAGCCGCAATCTAACAGGTCAATCACATGAGGGCTGTCTTTCAATTTGATGAGTAATTCCGCTTCGCTGGCAAAAGCGCGAAACTCCCACCGGATTTCGCCCTCTAGCGAAAGATGCTCGGTACGCATCAATTTAAAGGCAACTTGACGGCGGTGGCGCTGGTCGAAGGCTTCAAACACCCGCGCATAATGACCTAATGCGTAGGTATCAATATAGTTTTCTAAGTGGTATAACTCGTTGAGGTCGGGCATCGTCTGGTTATTTCTCTCATATCATCGCCTCAATTTACCACAAGGCGGCGTAATTTTTAATGGTGTGCGACTGTTGCGAAAAGCCGATTTATACTATTATGTAGGTGGACGGCTGATGCAAGACGGCCATAGGGCAACATCACCAAGTTGCGAGGAGTGCTTTATGTACAATCCCGGAAGCAAAATCCGGTTACACAGTAGCGGGCGCACGGATACTGGGCGCGTGCGCGACAACAACGAAGACAACATCCGGCTATGGCAAAAAGACGGCCAGCACGTCTTAGCCATCGTCGCGGACGGTATGGGCGGGGCTGTGGCAGGCGAAGAAGCCAGCCGCATCGCCGTAGATACCATCCAGTCTGGCCTTGCCGCGCTGGATTCTGCCCCTAGTCAGGTCGTCTGGAATCCGTCTGATATTGTTGACCATCTCACCGATACTATTCGTCTTGCCAACGCCAATATCATTGAAGAATCCAAACAACAACCCGAACTAAAGGGGATGGGGACAACCGTCACATTGGCCTATGTGCAGGAGCAATCCGTTGTTATCGGCCATGTGGGGGATAGCCGCGCCTATCATGTGCGCGGGGCGGATGGTTACATAGAGCAAATTACGGCTGACCACAGCTTTGTGCAGGCATTGGTCGATGGTGGTCATCTGACGCCGGAAGAAGCGGAAAATCACCCGATGGGCAATGTATTGTACCGCGCACTCGGCCAGGCCTATGACCTGGAAATTGATATTTACCATGCCCACATGCAAAATCTTGACCGCCTCGTGTTGTGTTCCGACGGACTGACACTGCATGTACGGGCGCACGAAATCGCGGAAGTCGTCATGCAACACGACGAGCCAGAAGCCATTAGCCAGGCGTTGGTGGCGCTTGCCAACGAGCGCGGCGGACGCGACAACATCAGTGTCGTCATCATCCTGGCGACAGTCACACCCACCTCAGAGGAAACGACGATGCACGATACCCAGTCCAACCCTTTACGCGGTGATGAGGATAGCGGTTCATTTGTTATCCCGCGTGAAAACAGCAACATGGGCGCATCAGAGCCGCCCATTACCCGTGATACACAAACGCAAGAGGTGGTGCGTGTATCACCTGCGGAAAAAACCAGCGAAGCCAAACAAGCCGTGCGCGAAAAAGACAGCACCCCGCCGGATGTCCCCGGCGAAGGCCGCGATAATCTACTGCCAGAGCAGTAGAAAGAACAAGGGTTATTGGCCGCCAACCTGTACCGACTGTGCAATCCGTAAAGCGACACCGGGCAGGTCTAAATCATCACCCGGCGGTGCAATCGCCAAGACCAGCAAAAACAGGTCATCTTCTAGCGGCGCAGTGATCAACAAGCCGCTATAACCGGCTGTCGTATAGCGGAAGCCGCGCCCCTCACGATCACCAATATTAATCTGTTCCGCGCCGCCAATAGATAAGCCTAAGTCATTCACAAATGTCACCTGATAGGCCGCGATAATCGCGTCTATATCTGCTGACCGGGCGACGTTAGGCGCGAGTTCGTCCGGCGTGCCCACCACCACCGCCACACCCCGTTCCCCACGTGCTAATTGGGCATCAACTAAGGTCAGCGCATTGATAACATCTTGATTCGTGCCCGCCAATAAGGACGCGGCATCCCCTGTAAACGTCCACGCCGCCGGGAATGTCACCGAGAAGCGGTTCTGCGGCGCGGTATAAGTCTGGGTATCGCCTGTTATCGTCGACTGGCTGGGGGCATCTTCATCAGAGGGAAGTGTCGGCCTGACCTGTGCGGAAGCTTCACTGCACCCTGCGCTGATGCGGTTTAAGCGTGCTTGCACATCATCCAATAAACGGAGCGCATTAGACGTATTTCCGGCACTGGCTTGGGCTTGTGCCCGTACCATCAGCGCGACGACTTCACTAAGGTCAATCTCACACGGAGCGTTGTCCGTCTGGGCATGTAACGGCCATGCCACTACCAGCAGGCAGAATAGGATTATCCATCGGCGCATTGTCTGTCCCTCATTTAACATCCGAGCTTAAAACTATGAGTATAACGGACTTTCCGGTAAAATGAGGGGAGCAACAAGGATAAAATCATATGAGTTTAGAGTTTAATCTGTACCCTCTCCTGCTAACACCCACCGTTCACTTACGTGTATGGGGCGGGCGACGCCTGGCGGAAGTGCTTCATAAAAACTTACCTACAGATGCCCCCTACGGCGAATCATGGGAACTGCACGATTCCGCGATGATTAGCAACGGGGCGCTGAGTGGGCGCACATTAGGCGATGCTTTAGTGGAATATGGCACGGCGCTAATAGGCACGGACAACAACCCGGCGGAAGGCTTTCCACTTTTGGCAAAGTTCCTGGATGCGCAGGATTGGCTTTCGGTACAAGTCCACCCGGATGACGCACAAGCCGCCAAACTGGAAGGCGAACCACGCGGAAAAACAGAAGCATGGGTTATCCTCAATGCCACGCCAGAAGCAGAATTAGTTATCGGCCTGACGCCCGGAACATCACGCCCGGCCATCACACAGGCCATACAAGCCAACACTTTGCAGGATTATCTGGTGCGGGCGCAGGTCAATGCGGGGGATGTGCTGTTCATCCCGGCGGGCACGGTTCATGCCATCGGGCCGGGCACGCTGATTTATGAGATTCAGCAATCTTCAGATACAACCTATCGGCTGTATGATTGGGGACGCATGGGGCTAGACGGCCAACCGCGCCCTTTGCACATTGAAAAAGGTGTGCAAGTCAGCAATGTAGAAAGCGTGCCGCACATCACATCACACGGCACACAAGGCGATGCGCTTCTCGTGGATAGTGACTACTTCAAGACATATCGCCATCAGCTAACATCTGCCGCACTCACACTCCAAACAGACGGGCGCTTCCAGTCATTGACGTGCATTGAAGGTGAAATCCATGTGGCGGGCGGCGGCGAGAGCCTCACATTCCATACCGGGCAGACGGTTTTAATCCCGGCGATGCTGGAAACATACACGTTGCACGGTGCGGGTGTCTTCCTGCGCTCGTGGCAAGGATAAATAGAAAGGACAAGACCATGACTAACGACCATCGTTATGACATCAACCGCGACATACGTGAAGCCGACGCCATGACCAAAGCCATGGAGAATTACATCGGCCAGGAAGCACTTTATGGTAGTGTGGGCGGCGGCGGATTTTTGGCGCTCTCCAATATGCCTAGCTTGACGATTGGCGCGTTGCTGATGCGTCTGCGGCGTCTGGCATTGCTCAACGAAGACGGCCAGCTAGACGCAAAACAACGCGATAACTACCGCAAAACGCAGTCCATGCACGATACAATCTACAAAGGACAGCGCAAAGCCTATGAAGCCAAACTTGTGCGCGAGGCAAAATCTCGCTTGAAGGCCATGCAGACCTTCTTCGAGGAATGTGCCAGCGACCCTAAACAATGTGCCCGCAATTACCGCCCGGAGGCCATACGCCGCACGATTGTTCAGGAGATTCTCATCCATATGGACATATTACGTCTGCCTGTGGATGAAGAACTCAAGACACTCATCAGCACAATGGATAATAAACTGCGCCGTTACGCAACAGATAAAAACGGCTTCCAGCTAGACGCAGAGCTAGAACCCGCTTACCCGGTTGGCACATTCTGGTGGCTGTACCAAGAGCCACACACACCGGAGAAGTAACCCGGATGCCCGTCGCTATGCGTTCCATCTGGCCGTTTGCCTTGCTCGTTCTGTTGGCGGTCACATTTTTAATCAAGCCGGAATTACGGTTTGGCCTGAGTAATGAGGAAGGCACAGCGTTATGGGCGGTGCGCGATGACTTGCGTTATGATGTTGACCCGCGTGATGCCGCCCGCGCCTTCCTCACAGACACACGCCAATGGTGGGGGCGCACCCGTACTCTACCCCAACCGCCGCTTTACTTCGCTTTGCTCAATACGTGGACGATACCCGCCGGAGAATCAATCTATGCGGTGCGCTGGCTGTCTTTACTGGGTGTCCTCATCGGCATAGCGGGGACTGTGGCTTTAGCGCGGCGGATGGACAAGCGCATCCGGCCCGCGTTGATTATCCTGCTGGCGTCCTTTTGCACATTCTACGCCGCAAACACCGCCTATACCTACGCGCTGACGTTTGCGCTCGCCGCGCTCGCCGCGTGGCTGGTCGTCATGTGGGGCAAATCCGGCCAGTCGCGGCGCGGAATCGCGCACGGCATCGCCTACACATTCATATTAACCGCCTTGCTCTATACGCATCATGTCGCGTTGCCCAGCGTGCTTTTACACGCGCTATTGCTCTATGTGGCTGTGCCTAAGTTAGCGCGGCGGCGTTGGTGGATGTGGTGTGCGTTCGTCGCGGCGGCGGGTGTGGCGCTCCTGCCGTATCTGTTGCTGTTCGCACCACGTCAATTACCGCCTTTACGGGAGTCGCTTATCGGGTTAAGTGTGGCTTATCTGCCCGCACTGCTGGTCGGCATTGGCTGGCTAATCGCCCGTGTGGAGCGTTCCCCGCAACCCGCGACACGCGGCCTGCTTCCGGCGGCCATGATCGCGGGGGTGTTCGTCGGTGGGGTAAGCCTGAATCTGCTGGCTTCTGCGGCGCACCCCAACTGGGGGGCGATGATACAGGCGCTCAATAGGGAGCGCAGTCCGCTAGAAAGCGGTATTATTGTCCTAGATGAACAACACCCTCTCCTGCATTATAATCGTCAGACAGACACATTCTGGGCAGGCGGTATTATGATAAACTTAGGATGGCAGGCACAAACAGCAGAATCCGTGCAGGATGTGGTGGGGCGGTTGGGCATGGGTCGGCGGTGGGCGGTTGTGGATGGCACACACGCAAACGCGGAAGCCATTCGCCAGAACTTACTGACGCTCACCCATTTTGAGACGATTGATAACGTGGACGTGTGGCACTTTAACGCCAATTAAGCTATTTTAGTAATCAACTTTTGGTGATTAGATTTTCAGCCAAAGCACTGTAAGGATTTACAAAATGGCATCAAGAGAGACAAGTAACGAAGAACTTCTACAACTCGGCATACAGGCGGTCAAACGCAAAGACGTTCAAAATGGCCGTGTACTCCTGCTACAGGTGTACGAGCGCGATAGACGTAATGAGACCGTGATGATGTGGCTGGCGAAAATTGCGCCCAATCGTGAGGAACGGGTGCAATGGCTAGAGCGCATCCTCGATGTAAACCCGGACAACCTTCAGGCGAAGCGGGGGCTGGACAAACTGAAATATAATCAAGCCGCCGACGAAAACCGCACGCTCCTGTTATTCGGCGGTGTGGCGGCAGTGATGATTGTGCTGGTACTGGTAATCATCATCGTGGTACTCACAAGTTAAAACCAGCAAGACCGTAAGGGGGTAACGTTGGCAGACTTAAACAACCTGTTGGAAGACGGAATCGCCGCCGCTAAACGCGGTGACCGTGCGACTGGCAAAAAGCTACTGATGAAAGTGCTGGAACAAGACCCGCGCAACGAAAAGGCGTGGATGTGGCTTGCGTCCTGTATGGTAAGTGTGGAAGACCGCCGTAAATGTTTGTTGCGCGTGCTGGAGCTTAACCCGGATAACCAACGCGCTCAACAAGCCCTCGC
>DAIMZF010000022.1:0-37345 GCA_036734085.1 Aggregatilineales bacterium | reverse complement strand
CGAACAGGCAGGCGATCGCGGAACTACTGGCTCACTTCAGGATGCACTTAGCCCTACTAGAGACTATGCTCATCTCCGGCGATACGGCACGCCTGGCGGACGCGCTCCAGCCATTGCGTGATGCCCGACTGACATGGGAAAAACACTACAAAAAATGATATAAGGACGAACTATGCAAACATTAACTATTCAATCCGACCACGCACTAAACGGTGAAACCTCTGTGCCGGGTGATAAATCTCTCAGCCATCGCGCGGTGATGTTCGGCGGGCTTTTGGCACATGGCCGCAGTCATGTCAAAGGGTGGCTAAGGGCGGGTGATACCGTCGCCACGCTCCGCACGGTGCAGGCGCTTGGCATCACGATTAAAGAAATCGGAGAAAACGAACTGATTATTCACGGTACTTCAGCGCGTCAGCCGGAGGGTATGCTGAACCTTGTCAATGCCGGGACAGGGATTCGCCTGCTCGCTGGAATTATGGTCGGTCAGCCCTTCGCTAGTGTGCTGGATGGGAGCGAGCAATTACGGCGCAGGCCGATGAAGCGCATCATTACCCCCTTACGTTTGATGGGGGCGGAGATTAACGGGGTAGATGACCGCGCACCGTTGCATATTCAGTCCAGCCCATTAACCGGAATCCGTTATGAGATGCCTGTCGCCAGCGCACAGGTAAAGAGCGCAGTGATTTTAGCGGCGTTGTTCGCAAATGGCGAAACGACCATTATCCAGCCCGGCCCAGCGCGTGACCATACCGAAGTGATGCTGGGGGCGATGGGGGCTAACATCACTGTTGAGGGGGATTGTATCACCGTAGGACAAAGCGATCATCTAGCACCGTTTGAAATCACTGTGCCGGGTGATTTTTCATCGGCGGCCTTCCCGATGGTGGCGGCTTGCATCGTACCGGGTAGCGAAGTCACCCTGCGGCACATCAACCTAAACCCTACCCGCACTGGCTTATTAGACGCCCTGCTGATGATGGGCGCACAGATTGATGTTGTGCCAACTGGAACGGAAGCGGGCGAACCTGTAGGCGATATTCACATCCGTTATGCACCGTTGCGGGGCGTGGACATTGGCGGTGATTTGGTTGTGCGTATGATTGATGAATTCCCGGCCTTGATGGTGGCCGCGCTGTGTGCGGAAGGAACCACAATTGTACGGGAAGCACAGGAACTGCGTGTTAAAGAGACGGATCGTATTGCGGTGATGGCCGATGAACTACGTAAGCTCGGCGCAGAAATCGCGGAAACTGCCGACGGCTTCAGCATTAATGGGCCGCAGAAGTTAACCGGCGCAACCGTACACGCCCACGATGACCACCGTATCGCCATGAGTATGACGATTGCAGGGCTGGTAGCAGTCGGGCAGACACAGGTTGAAGATGCCCAATGTGCGGCGGATTCGTTTCCCGGATTCGCGCAAACATTAGCGCATCTGGGCGCGGATGTGGGCTAGCCTGTGATAAACTTGGGAAAGAAATCATTCGAGGTTATTAACTGATTATGATGGATGGCTTCGCGGCCTTCAAAGCAGATTTTGAGGACTTTCTAGCGGATTGGTTTAGCGTAAGCATTATCACAAAGATTTTTGATATGGAGCAAGCATGACAAATCGAGTCGGTTTAATCGGTTGGCCGGTCGCACAGAGCATCAGCCCGGCTATGCACAACGCGGCTTTTCAAGAACTTGGCATGGATTGGCAATACGACACAATGGCAATTCCACCGGATATTGTAACTTACGGCATCCGCGAGCCAATGCGCCACGGTTATATCGGAGTCAATGTGACTATTCCGCACAAAGAAGCGGTGATGAAGATTGTCAAGCCGGACGAAATAGCGCGGGCCGTTGGCGCAGTAAACACAGTAGACTTCCGTGATATGACGGGGACGAATACCGATGTAGACGGCTTGATGCAGGATTTAGAAGCGCATCGCGTTTTGGTAGAAGGCCAGACCGTCATTGTACTGGGCGCGGGTGGCGCGGCACGGGCGGCGGTGTATGGGCTGTGGCGTGGCGGCGCGGATGTCGTTGTGGTCAATCGCACATTGGAACGCGCCAATAAGATGCTAGCGGATTTAGCGATTTCTGCCGGGATACGTGACCGCGTGGACGCACTCACAATTGATGAGGCGGCAACTCACCCGGCTAAGCTCATCATCAATGCGACGCCCGTCGGCATGTGGCCGAATGTAGAAGACAGCCCGTGGATTAATGGCGTGCCCTTCCCCACAGGGGTGACGGTATATGACATGATTTACAGACCCCAGAAGACCAAGCTGATGACATTAGCCGAAGCACACGGCGGACGTGCAATCGGCGGGTTGGGGATGTTGGTCAGGCAAGGCGCACTCAGTTTTGAATATTGGACAGGCACGCGACCACCCCTAGAAACGATGATGGCGGCGGCGATGCTGGAATTAGCGACCAGAAATTAATATCAAGAGGACATAAGGGACATGATACGATTTTTAACCGCAGGCGAAAGTCATGGGCCGATGCTGACCGGGATTTTAGAAGGCATCCCTGCCGGGTTGGTGATTAGCGAAGAAGACATTAACACCGAGCTAGGGCGGCGGCAAAGCGGGTATGGTAGCGGCGGGCGGATGCAGATTGAGCGCGATACAGTGCGGATTACTTCCGGCGTGATGAACGGCCAAACCACAGGCGGGCCGATTGCATTAATCGTGGAAAACCGCGACTTCAAGAATTGGAAAGAACGCGACATCACCCCCATGACGACCCCGCGACCCGGCCATGCAGATTTAACGGGCGCGATTAAGTACGGATACCGGGAACTCCGCATTAGCCTGGAGCGTGCCTCCGCACGAGAAACAACCATGCGCGTTGCTGTGGGCGCAATCTGCCGCAAGTATCTTGCTACATTTGGCATCGTCATCGGCGGATATGTGACGCAAATCGGGGAGCAAGTGGCGGTCATCAGCGACCAGGCGGATTTTTTAGCGATGTACGAAGCGGCGGAATCCAACGATGTGCGTTGCCCCATCCCGGAAGTTGCCGAGCAAATGCGCGCGGCGATACGCCAGGCTAAGATTGATAAAGACACACTCGGCGGCGTATTTGAACTGTTCGCGCTCAACTTGCCACCCGGCTTAGGCTCCCATGTGCATTGGGACAGGCGACTAGAGGCACGTATCGTCAGCGCGATGGTGAGCATCCAGGCGATGAAAGGTGCGGAAATTGGCCGTGCCTTCGAAAACGCAGGCAAACCGGGCAGTCAGGTACACGACATGATTGATGTGCGCGAAGACGGCGAAATCATCCGCCGGAGTAACCGTGCGGGCGGCTTTGAAGGCGGAATCACCACAGGCGACCCGGTGATTGTGCGTGTTGCCATGAAGCCCATTGCCACCATGTTACGCGGCGCAGAGTCGGTTAATCTGGTGACGGGCGAGCCGGAATCCACCACTTATGAGCGGAGCGACTTCTGTGCTGTGTCGCGTGCTGTGCCCATCGGTGAAGCGATGCTGGCAATTGTACTGGCGGATGCCCTGATGGAGAAGCTAGGCGGGGATAGCATCGAGGAGATGTGCCCACGCTTCGAGACATTACGCCGTAGCCGCCTGCAAGATTTACCGATGGATAACGTGCAATGGCGCTTTGGGTATGAATAACATCATCCTGACCGGATTTATGGGCACAGGCAAGACAACCATCGGGCGTATTTTGGCCGAGCGCCTGAACCGCCCATTCATCGACACAGATGATTACATCACGGCACAGGTTGGCAAAACTATCCCGCAAATCTTCGCGGAATCGGGCGAGGTTGGCTTCCGCGCATTAGAAGCACAGGCCGCCCGTGATTTAGCCGCCCAGCAAGGGCTGGTTATCTCTACGGGTGGCGGGATGCTGGTCAATGACGTTAACCGTCAGATACTCGGCGCTAGCGGCCTGCTGGTATGTCTGGTGGCAAGGACGGAAGTCATCGCAGGACGATTAGCGCATGATACAAACCGCCCGCTTGCTTCCAACTGGCAAGCGATCTATGAAGCCCGTCGCGCCGTCTATGCGAGTATGCCTCATCAAATTGACACCAGCGACTTACCCCCTCACACCCTTACGGAGCAGATAATTACGTTATGGCAACAATCCACGTAACCACGCCGGAAGGCACATCATCTGAGGACTATCACATCCACATCGGACGCGGGCTGTTGGCGGAGGCTATCCAGTATCCAGATCATTATGGCATCCGTAATCCGGTTATCATCAGCAATACGACACTTGCCCCATTGCACGCGCAGGCACTAGCGGCAGGCTTCAACGCGCCACTCCTCACGATGCCAGACGGTGAAGCCTACAAGACCTTAGAAACAGTCGCCATGTTGTATGGCGAGATGGTCAATGCAGGGGCGGATAGACGCTCGACCGTTATTGCGTTGGGGGGCGGTGTTGTAGGCGATACCGCCGGATTTGTAGCGGCAACCTATATGCGCGGCGTGGATTTTGTGCAAGTGCCTACATCGTTACTGGCGATGGTGGATTCCAGTGTAGGTGGTAAAGTCGGCGTGGATTTACCGCAGGGCAAAAACTTAGTCGGCGCGTTTAAACAGCCAAAATCCGTATTAATTGATACGGAAGTCTTAGCTACATTGCCGGATGTCGAATGGCAAAATGGCATGGCGGAACTCATCAAGCATGGGCTATTGGCCGATGAAGGCTTGCTCGACACCAGTTTACACAGGCGCGAAAACGCGGCAGAACTGGTGACGCGGGCAGTTCAGGTTAAGGTAGATGTTGTCCAGCGTGACCCCTACGAACATGGCGAACGCGCCCATCTCAACTTAGGCCATACCTTCGCGCACGCGGTCGAACAAGTGACAAACTACGCATGGGCACATGGGCAAGCAGTCGGCTTTGGGCTGATGGCGGCGGCGCGGCTTTCCTATGCATTGGGGCTATGCTCTGCGGAATTCGTAGACCGTGTGGAAGGTATTCTGGCAGAAGCCGGTCTGCCGCGTCGGTTGGGGGCGGCAATTGACCCGGCGGCGTTATGGGCGGCAATGCGGACGGATAAAAAATGGCAGGGCGGAACCAGTCGTTTTGTGTTGTTGCGCGATGTATGCCAACCGCTTATCATGGAAGACATTCAACAAGAAACCGTGATAGACGTTTTACAAGGGTTGCGATAGCCACAAGGAAATTACATGATGGGAAAAAAGCTCTTTCTGCTCAACGGCCCAAACCTGAACTTACTCGGCACGCGCGAACCCGATGTCTACGGCCACATGACACTGGATGACATTAACGCCGCCTGCCAAGCGCATGTCAAGCCCTACCGTGTGGAGCTACGCACCGGGCAGAGTAACCACGAAGGTGAGTTGATTGATATGTTGCATGTTTCGCGCAATTGGGCGGATGGCGTGGTATTTAATCCCGGTGCTTATACGCATACATCCATTGCCCTGCGGGATGCCATCAGCGCCATTAGCATCCCGGTGATTGAAGTGCATCTGAGCAACGTCCACGCCCGCGAAGAATTCCGGCATAAATCACTGCTGGCGGGGGTGTGTATGGGGCAGATTAGCGGCTTTGGCTGGCGTGGCTATCTGCTGGGGTTAGATGCCTTTTTGCGGCACTTCGGCCTCATTGAAGACCCGACGTTGTAGCATTTTACCGAAAATCATCCGCGCTTTATTGGTCTTATCGCCCAACATCGCGGACGGCAGTCGTTTGTACAATGGGGCAAACCTCACAGTTTACTTAAAACAAAAACAGTGGAGATAACCCCATGAACACACCAGAAACAATTCTACAATCCATTGAAGAAGCGGGAATCCGCTTTGTGGATTTGTGGTTTACGGATATTCTCGGCGTTATCAAAAGTGTGACGATCCCTGCCGATAAATTAAAAAGTGTGATGCGGCATGGCTCACACTTTGATGGCTCATCCATTGAGGGTTTCGCCCGTGTAGCGGAAAATGATATGGAGCTTTACCCGGATTTAAGCACGTTTCGGGTGTTGCCCTGGTGTGCGCCCAATGCACCCACTGCACGTCTCATCTGTAATGTGTTCACCCCACAGGGCGAGCCATTCATGGGTGATCCACGCTACGCCCTCATCCGTGTGATAGAAGAAGCGGCGGGGATGGGCTACCGCTTTAAAACGGGGATGGAAATGGAGTTTTTTCTGCTCAAGAGCAGGGAAAGCCTAACAGCCATTGACGATTCCAGCTACTTCGACATGCCACCAGAGCAAACACATCACATCCGGCGCGAGATGGTGCTTAACATGGAAGCACTCGGCATCCGTACTCATTCGATACATTCAGAGATTGCACAAGGTCAGCACGAGTTTGAATTCACATATGACGAGGCGATGAAATCTGCCGATGCGATGCTGACCGCCCGTGTCGCCATTAAAACTGTGGCAGAGCAGATGAAAGCCTTTTGTACGTTTATGCCCCGCCCCATGACGAACATGCCCGGCTCCGGGTTACACACGCACCAAAGCCTACATGCTTTGGATACAGATGAAAATTTGTTCAGCGACCCGGAACAAGAATATGGTCTATCGGAACTAGCGCGACATTTTTTAGCCGGACAGCTACATCATGCCCGTGCCATGACCGCCGTGCTTGCCCCGTTGGTGAACTCCTATAAGCGACTGGGTAAGAGCTTCGAAGCACCGACCTATGTCTCCTGGGCGCATGTCAACCGCGCCGCGCTGATTCGTGTGCCAAGCATCCAACCGGGCAGAGAAAACCACACACGACTGGAACTCCGTTGCCCCGACCCAAGTTGCAATCCATACTTAGCAACGGCGGTCATGCTCAAGGCCGGGTTAGATGGTATCCGCCACAAGTTGAAGCTATCCGAAGCGATAGAAGAAACGGTGGTCGATTTAAAGCGTACACGCGGGCGGCGTGTAGACTATCTACCGGCCACATTAGGCGAAGCCTTAGAAGCCTTGCGCGAAGACGACCTCATCATGGAAGCGTTAGGGTCTTATATCGGCTGGCAGTTTGTGGATGCCAAACAACGCGAATTTGACGAATATAACCAGCAAGTCACCCAATGGGAAATTAACCGTTATCTGGGTAAGTATTAGGTCAATTTGTGGATGCGTTCCAGCGCGAGTTCGGCTTTATCGCGTGCTACGACCACCGACAAACTACAATGCGATGGCCCCTGCGCGATGGCTAAAATAGAGATGTCATCCAGTGCAGAGATAACCTGCCCGATAAGGCGCGGCTTCTGGTCAATATAGGCGGCAATCGCGGTGATGATACCTACAGATTCCAACGCCCATAGGCCGATATTCGGCTGGGTATCCAGCGCGGCGCGGATAGCGTTCTTCAGCAGACGGGTTGCATCCAACCCGGCGCTGGTGGGAATAACAAAGCTCAAAAAACTGGCGTCGGATGATTGAGTAGAAATCATCACATCGGCTTCACTGCCAATCACTTCGTTAAAAACACTGTTCACCAGTGTGGTGATGTCAGTCAGCGAAGTATTATGCTCTGTGCGTAGCCCTAACCCATGTGTAGAAGTTACCGCCTTGATGGAGTCACTTTCATCCGTGTAATGATGGACAACCGTGCCGGGTTCCTGGGGCTTAAACACATTTTTAATCCGCAGAGGAATATTGTTATCGCGCAGAGGTTTGACCATGCGTGCATGTAAAATCCTTGCGCCGAAGTAGGCTAGCTCCGCTACTTCGTTGTAGGACATCGCCGGGATAACCTGCGCCGATGGGGTTTCACGGGGGTCGGTGGACATCATGCCATCGACGTTTGTCCACATCCAGATTTCATCCGCGCTCAGGCACACACTCAGTACAGAAGCGGTATAGTCACTGCCGCCACGTCCAACAGTGGTTGGCCTGCCGTCTGGTGTGCCGCCGATGAACCCCGTCACTACCGGGATGATACCGCGACTCAACATGGGTAACAGGTCACGCTCCACACGCTGACGGGTAGCATGAAAATCCGGCATGGCGTTGCCAAAGGTGGCATCAGTAATGAGTAGCGATGTGGAATCAATCGCGACACCACGCAAATCTTTTTCTCGCAGGAGTGCGGCAATAATCCGGGCGGAAAGGCGCTCTCCCACACCGATAATCGCATCGACTTTATCTAATGCGGGCGCACCTTCCACAATGGTATCCGCAAGGCTCTGGCAGACATCGAGCATATCAAAGAGCAATTGGTCAATATCTGCGTTGAGGGCGCTACGCTCATCATGGCTGAGGGGGAGTTGCTCTACCAGCAATAGATGGCGTGTGCGAATGTTGGCAACGATGCGCCGATACCCACGCTGGTTGCTCAACTGGGCGAGATGGGCGGCTTCAATCAGCGCATCGGTTACACCCTCTAATGCAGAGGCAACCACAACCAATCGCTCCCAGCGTTCGTATTCTTGCAGAATGATGCTGATGACCTGTGCTAGTGCAGGGGTTGTTGCGACGGAAACGCCGCCGAACTTCATCATCAATGTGCCCATGTGACCGTCAATTCTTGGTTTATGATTTGCGCTATTCGTTTGGTGATTGTCCAACTGTTTGTTTGTTTGATAAAGACCGCATCAGCCTAGCATCAGGGTTTGGGTTTGTCAATGTGGCACGGATAATACCAGCCGTATGAACTACCCACGCCCTAAGACGACCGTTACTTCACCTAGCCCCCATGTTTCTACCCCGCCAGATGGCCCCAACACCAGCGCGGAGCCAACACCGATGCCGATAGCGATACTTGCGGCATTGGCACTGAGTACATCCATCGCCGCATCGGAATCCGACACAGAGGTAACACCGGGCACAATGAGTGCGCCACGTAACCAGCCAAAGCCATCGTAGCCTGTACCATCCACAACGTATAAATGCCCGAAGATAGACGCACAGTCGCCTTCCACCAACACCACCGCACCTAATTTATAAGCCTGCTTAATAGACTTTAGCGCCGCCCCCTTGAGGATGGATTGCAGTTCACGGGGGTCTGTCTCCGCAGGGATGACGATTAAAGAAGCCTTGCTGATTTGCTCGGTGATGCTCTCGTCATCTTCCGCCAGCACATTGACCAGAAACCCGGTCGTCGCGCCAAGCTCGCCCATGTCTTCGATAACTTCTTCGGCGGAGTCTTCGTCAACGCCGATGTAGACAATTTCACCATCGGGAATCATGCGGTTTAACGCCAGCGCACGGATATCGCTCAGGCTATCCACCCCACCGGATAAAACCAGCCAGCCCGCGCCCTCCTCCCATTGTAGAATCGGCGTATTGCTGTTGTTCATAGCGCCTTATCGCTTTCTGTTTTTTGTCTGTTTACATCACGTATTCGCTGATGGCACGACACGCCAACGCCACGCCAAGCGGTAGGACATCCTCATCAAAATTGAAGCGTGGATGATGATGAGGATAGGTTAGCTCTTTGTCTTTATTGGCCGAGCCAAGAAAGAAATATACACCCGGCACATCTTCCAGCACATAGGCCATATCTTCTGAGGCCATCGTGCGTTCTTCGACAAAATTTTGCTCGCCCACCAGCCCGGCAAACGCAGAGCGCATACGGCGGGTTATCCGTTCATCATTAATCACCGGGATGTTGGGATGGCGAATGTGAATATCCAACTCGCACCCTACCGACTCGCACACCGACTTAGACACTGACCGGATATGCTGTTCCAGCATCTCGCTGGTGAAGGCGCTAAATGACCGAAACGTGCCGCCGATGGTCACATAGGCGGGGATCGCGTTATAGGCGTGGCTACTGGTCTGCACGGATGTTACCGATAGGACAACCGCACCGGCCATCGCATCCATTTTACGCCCGACAATCGTGTGTAATGCGGAAATCAACTGGCCGCTACACGCGACCGGGTCAATCGTCGTATGAGGCATGGCGGCGTGCCCGGCTGTACCACGTACCCGAAGCGTAAAAAACGACGATCCAGCCATAATCGCGCCGGGAGCCAAGCCCACCTTGCCAAGCGGCAAGGTGTTCCACAGGTGCAGGCCAAAACTAACATCGGGTTCGGGAGCTTCCAGCACGCCATCGCGTATCATCGCCAACGCGCCACCCGCCCCCATCTCCTCTGCTGGCTGGAACATAAACTTCACGCGACCTTTGATTTTATCGCGGTGGGCGGCCAACACATGCGCCGCACCCAACGCAATCGCCATGTGTCCATCGTGGCCGCAGGCGTGCATCTGATTAGGATTAACAGAAGCATAGTCCACCTCATTTTCTTCTTGGATGGGCAGGCCATCCATATCAGATCGCCACAACACGGTTTCACCTGCCGACGCGCCCTCCAGAATAGCGACAACACCCGTCTTACCGACTTCGGTCTGTACTGTCAATCCTAAGCGCCGCAATTCATCCGCGACGATGCCTGCCGTGCGCTGAACCTCAAAGCCGACTTCTGGGTATTTGTGGAAGTCGCGCCGCCATTCGATGAGTTTTTCGCGCAGTTTTTCCGCTTCCGCCTTGTAGTCAATCATGGCCGTTATATTATCCAATAACTATTTTATGCCAGCGTAAACACACGGAAGCCTTCGATATGACGCGGTGCATCCACAGGAGAGCGCGTATCCACCGAGCGTTCGCGGATGTTCTGCGCCATGATGTCCATATCTTTTATCTGGCTTTTGTGTTCGCGCAGGGCGTTAATTTTAGTCTCAACATGCAGACTAATATCGACAAAGTGCGTTGCCTCTGCCGGGCCAGCCAGATACAGCCATTTCACCTTATGCGGTATCAAGCCTTCGTCGCGCTCCAACTCCAAAAAGTTTAAGCGGTCACGGGCCGTCGGGAAGACCGCCGCCATCGTTACATCACCCACCGCACGATGGTCGGGATGATTGATGTAGTTGGCGCTATACCAGAACGCTGTCGGGTCGCAGGTGATGACTGTATCAGGTCGCTTTAAGCGGATGAGGCGCGTTAACTCACGCCGAAGTTCCAGCGTGTGCATCACTTCGCCGTCTGGCTGACGCAAAAAAACCACCTCTTTTGCGCCGAGTGCCATTGCCGCCGCCTGTTCCTCTGCTTCGCGTATTTCTGCTAATCGGGCATGGGTCATCTCGGGGTCTTCACTGCCTTTGTCACCACTGGTCACCAATACCAGAATGACTTCCGCGCCTTCTGCCGCCCACCGTGCCAGCGTCCCCCCTGCGAAGAACTCCGGGTCATCCGGGTGGGCAAAAACACCCATTACCCGGCGCGGAGTCTCTGTTGTGTTTTCGTTATTCGTCATCCTCAACCTCGTCTGCATCGTTGTTGTCCATGTCATCTGTATTGATTTTGTCTGCCATGCGCTCACCTGGTTTTTTGCCACAGTCGCAAGGCTCATCCCCATGTTTACTACAAGGCTCTTTAGCTTTGCGTTGCAGGGCTTCAAATTCATCTAAGGGGACTAAATCCTCTCGGTGGAAGGTGTGTCGCCCTTGTTCTTCAACAAACACGGTGACGGTATCCGCTAATGGCTGGACATCCAGCACCTTGCCGACGCCCAAAGGCGTACCCACACGCTTGTTACGCTTGGGCAATTGCTTACGCGCATCGACATATTGTTCATATTCATACACTAGGCAACACCGCAGACGCCCACACATCCCGGTAATTTCCGACGGATTAAGCGATATACCCTGTACTTTCGCCATCTTGATAGAGATAGGGCTAAAATCCGTCAGGAAGGTGGAACAACAGCGTAATTCGCCACAAGCGCCGAAGCCACCAAGTACCTTCGCCACATCACGCGGGCCAATCTGCCGCATCTCGATGCGGGCGTTGAACTGCTTTTTCAGTTCTGCCCACAGGCCACCGACATTAACCTTTTGCTCCGCACTATACAAAAAAGTCAGGACAGAACCATCATAGTTGTACTGTGCCTCGATGAATTTCACATCCTCAAAACCGCTAAACTGCGCGGCTTTTTCCCGGCAAATAACCAGCGCCGCCGGTTGTTTGGCCTCCCACTCCTGACGTAGCAGTAAATCGCGGGCGGTCGCCACACGCAGGATTGGCTTGTAGTCCGACGTGCTATCAGCTTCTGTGAAGCCCATAATCTGTCCCATGTTGCGCCCGCGTGCAGTCTCAACAATCACATAATCACCCGCTTTGAGTTCGGGGTGGGCGTTGGTATCAAAGTGGTACAACTTACCAATTTTCGTAAACCGGACACCGGCAATCAGCCGTTGCCCTTGTGCTTCAAACTGTGCCATACACTCTACCTTTAGTTCCAGTCATCCGACAGATGCCGAATAACACTATTTACACCATACAAAAAATGTTATCGCTGATGAACTTTATCAGTCAATTATCCCTATGACAGGGATTTTTCATACAACCATTATAACAAATCATGCCAATAAACCCCTGATATAGAAATATACGCGGGTAGACGTTAAACTTATGGCGCTTTAACGAACCCAAATAAAGGTAAAAAATCCATGCCTGCAACCATAATCATCGGGGCACAGTGGGGCGACGAAGGCAAAGGCCGCGCAGTCGATTGGCTGGCGGCTCGTGCGGATGTCGTGGCCCGTTTTAGTGGCGGAGACAACGCCGGACATACCATTTATGTTGAAAATGATGTTTTTAAACTTCACCTTGTACCCTCCGGTATTTTACACCCGAATGCCGTGAATGTGTTGGGCAATGGTACAGTGATTAACCCGGTTAGCTTGTTAAAAGAGATGGACTGGTTGCTCAAAATCGGGTTAGATGTCTCACCGGAGCGCCTCAAAATTAGTACGCGGGCACATATCATCACGCCCGCTCACATGGCATTAGACGCGGCAAAGGAAAAGGCGCTCGGCGCACAGGCCATCGGCACGACGCTTCGCGGCATTGGCCCAGCTTACCTGGATAAAACAGGGCGTAAGGGCATCCGCACCGGTGAGATGCTGATGATTGAGGAATTCGCGGAGACAATTCAACATGCCATTGAAGCCGCCAACGAAACATTACGCGCTATGGGAGCAGACCCGCTGGATGCAGAACAAACCGCGCAAGCATATGTCAACGCGGCGGAACGCCTGCGCCCGTACCTTGCAGATACAACACAATATTTAAATCAGCAATTGAAATCAGGCGCGAATGTATTGTGTGAGGGCGCACAAGGCACTCTGCTTGATGTTGATCATGGTAGTTACCCTTTTGTGACAAGCTCTAACCCATCTACAGGCGGCGCATTGACAGGATTAGGCTTTGGGCCTAAGTATGTGGAGCGCGTTATCGGCGTGGCAAAGACCTTCAGCACACGAGTCGGCGGCGGGCCAATGCCTACCGAGATTGAAGGAGACATGGCAGAACGCCTGCGCGGGACGGGGGAAAACTTCTGGGATGAATACGGCACAACCACTGGCCGTCCGCGTCGTGTGGGCTGGCTGGATGCCGTTATGTTGCGTTATTCGTGTGATGTCAACGGCTATACAGACCTTGTTCTCACCAAGCTGGATGTCCTTAGCGACATCCCACAGCTAAAAATCGCTGTCGGGTATACAATAGACGGAGTGACGGTGGATTACCCACCCAGCACTGTTGACGCCATCGCACACGCCCAACCCATCTATGAAACGTTTGAAGGATGGACGGGCGATGTTAGTGGGGTTAGAAAGTTCGAGCAATTGCCGCCCACAGCACAGACTTATATCAACCGCATCAGCGCCTTGTGCGATGTTCCGGTGTCGATGGTCAGTGTCGGGCCAGAGCGTGACCAACTCATTATGCGGGATTAAGGTTTATGAGCCATTTGCCAGTCGATAGCTTCGGCTTGCCGGAATTAGATAAAGTACCACACCGGGTGGTTTCGCTTGTGCCCAGTGTAACCGAGTCGCTGTTCGACTTAAATTTGGGTGAACGGTTGGTCGGCGTGACAGATTATTGCATCCACCCGGCAGACGAGCTAGCAGATATGCCGCGCATCGGCGGCACCAAAAACCCGGATGTGGCAAGCATCATCGCATTAAAGCCGGAACTAGTCATCGCCAATCAGGAAGAAAACCGCCGCGAAGATGTTGAAGCCTTACAAGCCGACGGAATCCCGGTTTGGGTGACTCATCCGCACACCGTGCCGGAAGCCTTTAATCTGCTGTGGGACATGATGGATATGTTCCATGAAACAAGCATGGTAGCCCGCGTGCGCCTGATTGAATATCAGTATGATTGGGTATCGGGTATCAGCCAACAGCGTGATGATGCCGGGCAGACGGTCAAGGTCTTCTGCCCGATATGGCTAGACCCGTTGATGACGTTTAACGCGGATACTTACAGCCATGACATCCTGCGGGTGTGCGGTGGTTGGAACGTCTTCGCGGAACGTGAACGGCAGTTCCCGCTTGCGGCGGATTTAGGCCAAGCCGAGCCTTTGTCGCAAGATGACCCGCGCCGCGCCGGACGCGATACGCGCTACCCGCGTGTGACATGGGAAGAAGTAACCGTCGCCCAACCAGATGTGATTCTGCTCCCCAGTGAGCCATTCGCGTTTACAGAGGCACACATCCCGTTATTTAAAGCTTTGGACGTTCCCGCCGCGCATCATGACCGCATTTATCTTGTAGATGGCACGTTGATAACATGGCATGGCACACGCATTGCCTATGCCTTTAATGAGCTTCCGGCACTACTCTATCCGGCAGAGGTGATACCATGACCCATTTGAGCGACTCCGGTAAACGTGCTATTCAGATTGTCGCGCACGAACTCAAGACTCCTCTTACGACGACAAGTGGCTTTTTGAATCTTGTACAAAATGTTGGGGAGCTTAACGAACTGCAAGCAGTCTATCTGGAACGAGCGATGGGGTCGTTGGAACGAATGCATAATATCATCGAGAGTATTCAGGATTGGGTGCGGATATTAGACGGCGCGAACATCAACGCTAGCGCGGAGGTGGACTTAAGCGCCATCATTGCCCATAGTGTGGATTTTGTGCATGGTATCGCTCAACCACAAAATATCACGCTCCATGCAGAGGTCGCGGAGGATGCCCGGCAAGTCAAGGGTGATGAAAACCTGTTGACGCATGTTATCATTAATCTGATGTCCAACGCGATTAAGTACAATCGGCCAGAGGGCAAGGTGTGGATACGGACGCACAAAACCAATAACGAAGTTATCGTTGAGGTAGAAGATACGGGGGTAGGCATTGACCCAAAGTATCATAGCAAAGTATTCGAGCAATTCTTCCGGGCAACCCGTAAGGACGCCGCCGGGCAACGCATCGAAGGTACAGGGTTAGGGCTAGCCATCTGCAAAAAGATTGTTGAGTTACATCAGGGCCGCATGTGGTTAAGTAGCACACTCGGCGAGGGCAGTACGTTCTACTTTGCATTACCTACTTAAGCAAAGGCAATCCAACGCCGCACTTGACGCATACGGCGGCGTTCAACTACAATTTTTCGGCCAATTGATACTGAAAGCTCTAAAACGCGATGTTTTCAACTTTAAGTCAACGCCTGCAAGATACATTCGACGCGCTCGGACGCGGCGGTAAAATCACGGAAAATGATGTCAAGAATGCGATGCGCCAGGTGCGGATGGCATTACTTGAGGCCGACGTTGCCCTGCCGGTTGTAAAGGATTTTGTGGCTCGTGTGAGTGACCGCGCCGTTGGTGCGGAAGTCCACAAGGCGCTTCGTCCGGGCCAGCAGATTGTAAAGATCGTCCATGAAGAATTGGCCGTAACCTTAGGCGAAACCGGACGTTTGAACTTCTCCGGCAGTACCAAACCGCACGTCATTATGTTGGTAGGCTTGCAGGGTTCCGGTAAGACGACGACGGCGGGTAAGCTGTCGTTGCATCTGCGGCGCGAAGGGCGTCAGCCGTTTTTAGTGGCGGCGGATACTTACCGTCCGGCGGCGGTTGACCAGCTTGTGACTATCGCCAAACAGATTAACGTGCCCTATCATCAGGAAGGCACAACCAACTCACCCGTGCAGATTGCTGTCAACGGCCTGAAAGCGGCAAAAGAAGCCAACGCCGCCGTTGTCATCATCGATACGGCGGGGCGTTTGCAGATTGATGAAACGTTGATGGACGAACTCAAGCAGATTAAGGCGAAGGTCAACCCTGCCGAAATCCTGCTTGTTGCGGACGCGATGACGGGACAGGAAGCGGTAAACATCGCTACAGGGTTTAACGAAGCGGTTGGCATTACAGGGCTTATCCTCACCAAAATAGACGGTGACGCACGCGGCGGTGCGGCTATCTCTATGCGGGCGGTGACGGATGTCCCCATTAAGTTTCTCGGTACATCGGAAAAGATGGACGGGTTCGAGCTATTCCACCCTGACCGTCTAACTGATAGAATTCTCGGTATGGGCGATATGATGACGCTCATCGAGAGAGCCGAACAGGAGTTTGACGAAGACGAAGCCATCAAACTTCAAGAGAAGATGATGCGTAATGACTTCACACTCCAGGATTTCTTAGAGCAACTGCAACGCATCCGCAAGATGGGCCCCATCGGCCAACTGATGGGGATGATACCGGGTGTAAGCAAAATGCAGATGAAGGGCGCTATCAACGATGAAGATGTTGAAAAGCGCATTAAACGTGTGGAGGCCATCATCAACAGCATGACCACACTGGAACGCAACAACCCGAAAAAGTTGAACGCCAGCCGTAAACGGCGGGTAGCGATGGGTAGCGGCGTACCAGTGAGTGAAGTGAACAATGTACTAAAGCAATTCCAGCAAATGCAGAAGATGATGCAACAGATTAAGCGGGGCAAAATGCCCCAAATGCCCGGTATGGGCAAAAATTTCCGGTTACAGTGACCCTCATCGGTGGCGTGACAGCATTTGAAGCGTGTGAATCCTTCCCATGTTTCGCTGGCACAATACCGTTTTTCGTAGAAGTAGCGGTGGATAGCCGCTAACAATTAACGCACATCTAAGGAGCAACAAAAACAATGGTTCGCATTCGCCTGGCCCGCATTGGGCTAAAACGTCAACCCGTTTACCGTATCGTGGTCGCCGACCAACGCAAAGCACGTAATGGCAAGGAAATTGAAATTCTGGGGCATTACAACCCCCGTACCCGCCCTTCTACCGAAGTATTTAACGAAGCACGGGCGCTGTATTGGCTGAGTGTTGGCGCTCAACCGTCCGAATCCGTGAAGAATATCTTCGACCGCACCGGCACAACCGCCCGTTACCAGCGCGTGCTAAAGGGTGAGAGTATCGAAGCAGTAGCCGCCGAGCGCGAGCAAGAATTAGCCGCCGCCGCCCCCGTTAGCCCCAAGACGAACTATCCGTCCCCTGCTCCGGGTGAAGGCAAAGGCCCGCGTGCCAAAGAACGCGCCGCCGCCGCGCTTAAGGCCAGCGCATCAAGCGAAGAAGCGTAAGCTAGAAGCTAACTTAATAAGCCAAAGCAGGCCAAAACAGGCACGGGAGACTATCCCGTGCCTGATATAAAAGAGAGCTTATCATTATGGAAAAAGACCTCGTTCGTTTCATCGCGGAAAATCTGGTTAACGACCCAGAGCAGGTGCGCGTCCGTGCCCGCCGCACGCGGAATTCTGTCGTCATTCAGCTTAACGTCGCTAAATCCGACATGGGCCGGGTCATTGGCAAACAAGGTCGTGTAGCAAACGCCATTCGCACATTACTGAAGACCGCCGGGCAAAAGACCGACACTAAAATCGTGCTGGATATTGACTAACCGCAATGACCAACACACCAACGAACACACCACCTTTTCTGCTGTTGGGTGAAATCCTGCGTCCGCATGGGGTACGCGGTGAGGTAAAAATGCGCGTGCTGACAGATTACCCGGAGCGCATCATAGAGTTAGACGCGGTGTATCTGGGCAAAAAGCCAGATGACCGTTCACCAAAATCTTATGAGATTGAACAATTGCGCGTCCAGCAGGGTTATGGCTTGCTCAAATTAAGTGACCTGCACGACCGTAACGACGCCGAAAGTGTGCGGGGTCTGTTTGTAATGGTCAAAACGGAAGACGCTATCCCGCTAGATGATGATGAAATCTACTTGTTTCAGCTTATTGGCATGGAAGTTTACTTTGAAGATGGGGTGCTACTGGGCACACTTAGCGAAGTGCTGGAAACAGGTGCAAATGATGTGTATATCGTCAAAAGTCGACGTTATGGTGAAGTCCTCATCCCTGCCACAGAAGAAACAATCCTCGAAACTGACCCGGACACCAACCGGATGACCGTGCGCTTACCAGAGGGGCTATTGCCTGAATAAGCAAACGGATATACCCACAACTTGCACCTTATCGGTGTAAACGCTAGGATTAAACCAAGCATCAACGGATACAAGAGGCATCGTAGCGTGGCACAAGCCGAATTATATATTCGTAGCGGAGCGCAACAAGGCCGCACGGTGATGATTGTGGGTGAAACCTTTCGCATCGGGCGAAGCAGTGACTGTGAGCTTAGGTTGCAGGATGGGCGGTTGTCGCGGGTTCATGTCGCCATCCAACAGGAAGGCGGCGCGTTTTATCTGGAAGATTTAAACAGCAAAAACGGAACAGCCCTCAACCAACGTCCCATCACGACACGCGAACAGCTTTATCACAGTGACCTTATCACGGTAGGCGATACAGAGTTGGAATTCCGGCTACAAAAGCCTGTTGCATTTTCATTCACTCCCACACCAGAACCAGAAGCAACACCAACAGATGAAACCCGTATCGCTTATAAACCACCGCCACCCATTAAATTAGTGCGAGAATCCAACTACACTCCCCGCGCACGCCCTATTGGTTCGTTGAATGCGCCGCCTTATATCCCCCGCGAATCCAGCCGATTAGCGCCAGCCTTGCTGGTGATTGGCTTTGTGGTGATTGTGGTGGTCATCATTGCCCTTGTGCTATTTACAAGATGAGCCTACCTATGCAACATGATGCACAGTACTGGCTTGGCTTTAGCCTTATTCCAAACATCGGCGGGCAACGAATACATCAACTCCTGCATTATTTTAAGGATTTAACGACAGCGTGGAAAGCAACCGAAGCCGATTATATAAAAGCTGGAATTCCGCAGAAAGCGGCTAAAAGTATTGTACAGGCACGGAGTAAAATCGACTTGCAAGGTGAGCTTAATAAGTTAACGACCCTTCGCGCTCACCTCATCACATGGCAGGATGAAGCATACCCGGCACATCTGCGCCCGCTTGATGACGCGCCGCCGTTGCTTTACGTGCGTGGCGCTTTAACGGTGGCTGATGAGCAATCCATTGCTGTTGTCGGCACACGTAAAGTTACCAAGCACGGGCGCGATACCACGTTTGAGCTATGTAAACGTCTTGTACAACATGGCGTGACTATCGTCAGTGGGCTGGCACATGGGGTAGATACTGCCGCGCATCAGGGCGCACTCGCTGGTGGGGGGCGCACAATCGCCGTATTGGGCAACGGGGTGGATAAAGCCTATCCGCCAGAAAACCGTGATTTAGCGCGGCGCATCGTCAGCGATGGCAACGGCGCGGTGATTAGTGAGTTCCCAATAGGCACACCGCCACACCGGAATAACTTCCCGCGTCGTAATCGCATTATTAGTGGCATGAGTTTAGCCTTGCTCATCACGGAAGCCCCGCTTAAAAGCGGGGCGCTCATCACGGCGGAATTTGCATTAGAGCAAGGGCGTGATGTGTTTGCTGTGCCAGGTGGCATCCATAATCAATCCGCCGCCGGAACAAATCGGCTCATCCAGGAAGGGGCTAAGTTGGTGATGAACGAGCGTGACATCCTGGATGAATTACAGATTCGGGTACAGGCCAGGCAGACCAAAGTCAAAGTAGAGCAGGTCGCGCCGTCGGGAGGTGTAGAGCAGACCTTGCTCAATCTATTGGGCGCAGAGCCTGTCCACATTGATGAAATTGTGCGTTTAAGCCAGTTTTCTATAGCGGATGTCAGCAGTACTTTAACTATCCTGGAGTTAAAAGGGCTTGCGGAAATGGTCGGTCACATGCAATATAGCCGCACGCATACCATCAATTAGCGGTTCGGTAGCGGCTAGGATTGAAAGACTTTGAACATGACTGAACATTATTACGCGCTTATTCTGGCAGGTGGTGGTGGCACACGACTGTGGCCCCTAAGCCGCAATACACGCCCTAAACAACTGCTTCCCTTAATTGATGAACGCAGTATGTTTCAACTAAGTGTGGATCGCATCGCGCCTTTATTCCCGCCTGAACGTATTTACATCGTCACGGGTGAACAGTATGTACAGGCCATGCGGGAACAAGTGCCACAAATCCCGGCGGATAACTTCATTGTTGAGCCGTTCGGACGTGACAGTGGGCCAGCCGCCGCGCTGGGCGCGGCAGTGATACACCAGCATGACCCGCAAGCTATCATCGCGCAATTAGCGGTAGACCATCATATCGGCCAGCCACACGCCTTTTTAGAGTTGCTGACGGCGGCACATCAGGCCGCCTGTGACGGATACATCGTCACACTGGGCATCGCGCCCTCATACCCCGCTACGGGTTTTGGTTACATCCGGCAAGGGGATGAGATTGCAAACATCAACGGGTTTAAGTGTTATCACACACGCGGCTTCACCGAAAAACCAGACGAAACTACCGCACAGGGCTTCCTGGATTCCGGGCAATATAGCTGGAATAGTGGTATGTTCATCTGGCAATCGGCACGGGCGATGGATGAATTCGCCACACAACAACCACAGATGTATGCCTTGTTACAACAGATTCAATCATCTGTGAAGGCGTCTACACTGAGCGAAGATTTACGCGGGATATGGGAACAAATGCCAAAAATTTCCATCGACTATGCCGTGATGGAAGGCGCAAAACAGATGGCCGTTATCCCCGCAGATATTAGCTGGAACGATGTCGGCAGTTGGTCGGCGTTGTTCGACGTACATCCGGTGGATGAATCCGGCAATTTGTTTCGAGGCAAAGGCGCAAAGCCCATCACGCTGGATACAACCAACACGCTGGTCGTCAGTGATCGGATGGTCGTCACCATTGGCGTTGAAGATTTGGTAGTGGTAGATGCAGACGATGTGTTGCTTATCTGCCACAAGGAACGATGTCAAGATGTGCGCGAAGTGGTACAGCAATTACGTGACACCCACCGCGACGAATATCTATAAACAAATAGGCAATGTAATGAAAATAACGAAAAGCCGCAAGGACTAGGAATGACCGAGACAACACAGGCTTATTGCATGAAGTGTCGTGAAAAGCGCGACATGATAGAGAGTGAGGCCGTCTTCACGGCGGGCGGCGCACCGGGCACACGCGGCAAGTGCGCGGTCTGCGGTACGACACTATTCCGCATGGGTGAGACCCCCGCCCATGCTGGCATGGAAAAGCCGGAAGTCGTGCGTAAACCTAAACCGAAGAAAGCCGCACCCAAAAAGAAACAGGCTTCTTCCGGAAAGGCTAAAAGTGGAAGCAAAGCTACCTCTAAAAGTAAACGGGGCGAAACTAAGCGCGGCGGTAAACTGGTTATCGTGGAATCCCCCGCGAAAGCACGGACTGTCGGCAACTTTCTTGGTAAAGGGTATACCGTCCGTGCCTCTAAGGGGCATGTGCGCGATTTGCTGGTTACTCAGCTTTCGGTGGATGTGGAAAATGAATTCGAGCCGAAGTACCGCGTCCCCAATGACAAGCGCGACACCGTAAAAGAAATCAAGGCAGAGGCGGAACGTGCGGAAGAAATCTACCTGGCAACCGACCCTGACCGCGAAGGTGAAGCGATTGCATGGCACTTGATGCACGCCGCCGACATCGAGCCGGAGCGCGTGAAGCGTGTTATCTTCCACGAAATTACCGACTCCGCTGTTGAAGAAGCGTTCCAGCACCCGCGTGAACTGGACATGGACTTGATCAACGCGCAACAAGCCCGCCGCATCCTGGATAGATTGGTGGGCTATAACATCACAGAATTGCTGTGGGATAGAGTGCGGAATCGACTATCTGCCGGGCGTGTGCAGAGCATCGCCGTGCGGATGGTGGTAGACCGGGAGAACGAAATAGAAGCCTTCATCCCGGAAGAATACTGGACAATCCATGCTAAGCTCCGCAAGCAACAGGATGATGTCTCGCCATTTGTTGCGAAGTTGGTCAAAATCAATGGTGAAGACTTCAAGTTCAGCCAAGAGAGTGATGTATTGCCGCATTTAGAGGTGCTGAAGGATAGCATCTATCAGGTAGATAGCGTGAAGCGCGGCACACGTCAACGCCGCCCGTCCGCACCCTTTACGACAAGCACACTTCAGCAGGAAGCCTCACGGCGTTTTGGCTTTAATGCGCGTCGCACTATGCGTACCGCCCAACAGTTGTACGAAGGTATCGAAATCGGCGGTGAAGGCACGGTTGGCTTGATTACCTACATGCGGACGGACAGCACCAGCGTCAGCGAGCAAGCTCAACAGGAAACGCGGGACTATGTGACCCAGCGCTTTGATAAAGACCACATCCCTGCCAAGCCGCCCATTTACAAGACGAAAGCCAAAGGCGCACAAGAAGCACACGAGGCCATCCGGCCTACCCGTGTTATCCGAGAGCCAAGCAAGCTGAAGGATTACCTCAACCGTGACCAGATGAAGTTATATACGCTCATATGGGAACGATTTGTCGCTAGCCAGATGGCAAGCGCGATTTATAACACACTGCGTATCGAAATCCGTGCTGGGCGCACATCAGCAGACTCGCCCTACTTGTTCCGCGTGTCCGGCAGTACGATTCTGTTTCGCGGCTTTATGGCAATCTACGAAGAAACACGGGACGAGGATGAACAACCCGACGAAGACGAGGGGCGCATCCTGCCGGACATCATCGAGAGTGAGTTGTTAGCACTCCTGAAGCTATTGCCAGAGCAACACTTCACGCAACCGCCACCGCGCTACACAGAAGCGAGTCTCGTCCGCACATTAGAAGAATACGGCATCGGGCGGCCTAGCACTTATGCGCCGACTGTGGCCGTCATCCAAGACCGGGATTATGTGGAAAAGCTGGATAAGCGCCTTGTGCCTACCGAAACCGGCAAGGTGGTTAATGACTTACTCGTGCAGTTCTTCCCTAACATCATGAACTATCAGTTCACGGCGTCGATGGAAGACGAGCTAGACGACATCTCCGAAGGCAAGGTGGCATGGCGTCCGATGCTTCAGGAATTCTATACGCCGTTTGAGCAACAGCTTAAACATGCGCGTTCCAACATGCCCAAGACGGAACAAGTGGAATACATCGGGCGGAATTGCCCGACTTGTGCCGATGGCGACCTGATCGTGAAATATGGTCGGTGGGGCAAGTTTATCGGGTGTAGTAATTACCCGGATTGCAAGCATACCGAGCCGTATCTGGAATTGACGGGCATCGCCTGCCCTACCTGCGGCGACACCCATAACGGTGAAATCGTCGTGCGGAAGACCAAACGCGGTCGTACCTTTTATGGTTGTTCGCGCTATCCCGACTGTGATTATTCCGCATGGAAGTTACCCGGCAAGACTGGAACAAGCGAAAATGCGGACGAAGATGAAGACGAGGCGGTTTATCAGGATGAGGCGATATAGGGCTTTTTGCCTTATCGCCAGATTTGCAGTAACATTGAGGCTCGAAAGTAACTGCAATCTAATAGCTAAAAGCGAACAGCAAATCAGCTTTAAGATAGACATGAGTCATTAACAGCACCTGTCACGAAAGGTTAAGCGATGACCGACGACATCCTCAATGATGACGGTCTTGAACCAGATGGCAAAAGACAGCGCGGTGGGCGCAAAAAAGAGAAGCCACCTAAAGCGCCTAAAAAAGCCAAAGCACCCAAAGCAGAGGGAGAAGGCTTCCAGCTACGCCAATGGCTAGTAGACAGCTATAACGGCGTGTTCAAGATTGTTATACAACCTCAGTTGCCGTCCTTGCGTGTGTTGGGTTTTATGCTCATCGCATTTTTGCTGGGCATGTATTGGGCATACCAGCCTGCCGGTGTGCAATTTTATGATGGCGCACCGCACCAAATGCGCGACGAACATCAAGACCAGTATGTGATTGGTGTCGCCGCCAGCGCCCTAGCGCGGATTTATGACACAGAAGGCATCACCAGCTTACTCGAACGTGTGGATAGCCCGGCAGAGCGCGTACAACGCCTCAGAGAGCGTGGCGGGCAGACCGCCGCCGCACTGGAGCAAATTGAGGCCATTGCGCAGACAGTGCAAGGCCGCAATGCCCCGAGTTCCGGCAGTTTCTTCGCCTCTATCTTCCAGATTATCGTGGCAATCGTTGCTTTTGTGATTATTGTTAACGTGTTTGCGTTGGTGTGGGGTCTGCTGATTGGTGGATACGTAGACCGTGCCCGGTTGACGCTCAAAAAGCGTATTATGGGCGAAACTGAAGACGACAAACGCGCCCGTGAAACGATGGAAGGTGAACGCCGTCGCCGCGAGATTGCCAAGCAAATGCAGGCAGATTCTGCCACTGCGAACGCTGGCTCTGCACTGGGTATGCCCGTGATGAGCAAACCCTCCATTTACTTTAAAGGCCGTGCCTACGACGACTCATTCGCTATTGAAGATGCCAATGATATGTTCTTGGGCGAGACAGGTGCAACCACCGCCAAGACCATCGGGGATGGACAAGAGCTAGCCGCCGTCGAAGTATGGTTGTTTGACAAAGACGATTTCGTGAAGACCTACACCCGAATTTTTGTCACTGAACATGGCTTTAATGACCCGGTGATGATGTCCGACCTAGAAACCCGCGTTGACAACCCAGCGACAGATATTATGGTCTTCCGGGTGGGCGCGGAGCATACGATGGAAAGCGCAAGCCTAATCCTTAAGACAAAGGTTGTGGATGCCACCTACGGCTCAGACCCCTCTTTGCCTGTCAACAGCTATGTGGAGAATATGACCCTCCAAGTGCAGGCATGGCAACGGCAAGGCCAGGCCGCTCCTGCCGCCGTCCCGACGCCCGGTGGTTTACCGGATTTATCTTCCTACGAGATTGGCCCGCCGCCGGATCTACCACCAAGCTATGCGCCGCCGCCAACGCCATCAACGTTTAGCGGCCAAAGAGACTTATCCGATTATGAGATAGACCCTTTACCACCGGGAATGCCGCCTGCTGGGCCGCCATCCGCGCCGCCTATGCCGCCTGCACCAACACGGCCAACCGCGCCCCCGCCGTCTACGTTACCACGCTTCAACGAGGACGATGACGACCCGTTTGGTGGCACGGCAGATTTTACCCCCACCGGGCGCTAAGCCTGTCATATCATCCATATTAAAAAACAGCGTGCTTGACGAAAAATCAGCACGCTGTTTTTATAGGGTTATATTGCGCTAAAAGCACGACCAGGATGTTCGTAAGCTAATTCTCTATCTTGCGAATTTTGAAAATCACCAGGCCATTGGGTGTTTCCACGCGCACTTTATCGCCTTTTTTGCGCCCAATAAGAGATTTACCGATGGGGCTTTCGTGGGAAATGCGCCCCTCACGCGGGTTAGCTTCCGCCGCGCCCACAATCATATAAGTTTCATCTTCTTCCAGCCCATCTTCGCGGATGGTGACATGGGAGCCGATTTGCACTTCATGAGAATTTGAGTCTGGCTCAATGATGACCGCGCCACGCAGGATATTTTCCAGATATTGAATGCGGCCTTCCACAAATGATTTTTGTTCGCGGGTATCGTGGTAGTCGGCATTCTCTTTAAGGTCGCCTTCCGCAACCGCTTCTTTGAGTTTTTGCGCTAATTCCGGCATACGCTCATTCACCAGCTTATCCAATTCGCGCTCAAGCTCCGCTTTGCCTTCGGGTGTTAAGTAGACAGGTTCTGACATAGTTTTAATCCTCTAAAAATCAATGCAAAAGCTATGCAATTATCAGCTTTTATCGCTCTCGTACTGCGGTTGCGGTTTTAGCTGTTTTGCCAAATGGCGGACGTTCTGTTGATGAAGTTGCTCCACCATGCCATTGAGCAAAACGCGGCTAATACCACACGATTGAATATCAATCATGTTCAGGGCTTGTTCCGGTTCTGCGTTGGTTAGGGCCTGTTTTACCGCTTCTTTTAATTTTACCAGATAATTGATGTCCGTCTGTATCTTTTCGTGAACCTCACCCCTCAGGATGATCTCTCCGTAGCCCTGTACAATATTTTCGTAAGTATTGGCATTTAAACTACGTAAGGAAGCCAGCAAATCATCATAATTGCCATCAATAAAGTAAGGCACAGGCATCACCGTATCCGCGCCGAATAGCACCTGGTCTTCTTCCACAAAACACACGATAGAGTCCGGCGTGTGGCCGGGTGTCGCCCACAACCGAAGGGTTTTACCACCGATATACAATGTCAGGCTATCTTTAAAGGTGATGGTGGGCAGTATCAACTGTAGCTCGTTCATCTCTGGTACGGCTTCGCGGGTTTCTTCCAGGCTGGCACGTCCACGTCCATTCAGTAATTCCCGGCAGAGCGCATGGCTAATCACCTGTGCGCCGTCAAAGAAGCACGTACCGCCGGTATGGTCGGCATGGTAATGGGTATTGATGACGTAGCGCACCTGACTGTTTAACCGTTCTTCAACAAAACGGCGGATTTGTCGGGTTTCTTCCGGGTAGACTAATGTCCCAATTGCCACTGCACCCATTGACGTTAGCACGATCCCGGCGGTCACCTGGGCGTAGCGGTCACTCGTGAATACGTAAATCTCTTCGGTTATGCGTTCTCTCTGCATACAGCTATTATCGCTCACTTGTCGTCAAAAGATATACCAGTATATTAAGTTCATAGGTTGAAAATCAAGCGGCCTGTGCTCTTATTGATTATACTGACGTAAAAGGAAAGGAGAATAGCACACATGAAACCCAATAGATTGTGGCATTCTTTAGTTTTAACCGTGTTACTCTTTGGCATTGTTTTTATGTTTAACCGCGTTATCGCGCAGGAACTCCCGATTTTCCGTATCGGAGTTTTAGATGATACACGGGGCGCACTCGCTAACGGCGCAGGTTTGGCCGTGCGCGAGATTAACCGTGCAGGAGGTGTCATCGGTGCGGATGGCTCGCTTTATCGTCTGGAACTGATCGTGGAGACGCCCAGTGAGAGCGAAACCCTGGCAGATGCCATCCAGCGCATCAGCGAAGCCGACGTTATCGCTGTCATTGGCCCAACAACCACCGAAGAAGTCCTGACTTATCTGCCTCAACTACAACGCCTGCGTGTACCAGTTTTGACCCCAGCAGTGGGCGATACATTGATTGCCACGGATACCAGCAATTTGCTGTTCCGCATCCGGGCGGCAGAGCGTTTTCAGGGGCGGGCACTGGCCGCGTTACTTGTCAATGATCTGAATCTGACACAAGTCACTACCGTTCAGCTTGACCGTGACAGCACCGGCGCACGTGTGGGTTTTTCCGTCGCATTGTCGGATTTAAACCCTAGTATCGTTGAAAACAACTTCTTGCTGGAAGAAGAACTGCCAGACCTCATCACAGAAGTTCTGGAAGGGCAACCGTCATTGATTGTTGCTTTTGGTTCTTCGGCGATAGCGGTTGATTTTTATAGCGGCCTGCGCGATGCCGGATGGGTAGGATTCTTCGCTTATCCACAAGCTGGCGAACCGGAATTCCGCGATGCCCTGCCGTTGGATGATACATTAGGTATTATCGGCACAACGACATGGCCGGTCACTGCTGTGGATACAATTAGCACCGAGTTCCTCATCCGCTATGTACGTGCATTTGGTCAGATACCGGGCGCGCTGGATGCCGCTACCTACGACGCCATTCAGATTATTGCAGAGGCCATCGGCGAAGGGGGTAACTTCCGCGATAATTTAGAGACTGTGCGTGATGTTCAGGGTGTGCAAGGTATCTTGAACCCATCTGTCGGTCAAGCACGAGAGATGAGTCAGAACGTCGCTGTTATTCAGCTTAACTCATTGGGCGGGCCGGAGACAGTCGCGCGGTATGCGGGCGTTAATCGCCTGCCGCCTGACCAACCTGCCAGTGTGGGAGGGACGCCCCAGCCGTTGCCTTCACCCACACCGGACGGCGTATTCGCTACCATTCAAAGCCAACGTCAAAATGTCCGTAGCGGGCCGGGCACGAACTATGATGTGCTGGGACAATTACAACAGGGTGAGCTTCGCCGTGTGATTGGCGCGACGACCGATTTTGCATGGGTGGTTATCGAATATCGTGGGCTTAATGGCTGGTTAAGCGCGTCCTTGCTAGAACTTAGCGGCGACTTATCCACCCTGCCCATTGTGACACCGCCACCGACGCCGACACCACTGCCTGCTACACCCACGCCACCGCCGACGCCTTTTGCAGATTTGGTGATTATCTCCGCCAGCCCGCCGACGATTACACAAGGTGTTTTAACCAACATCAGCGTTACAGTTCGCAATCAGGGCTTGTTGGATGCGGGGCCGTTTGCAATCGCCGCGACCTTCCCGCCGGATAGCTTCTATACCGCCATTAACTTATCGGGCTTACCTGCCGGAACACAACAAACGGTGTTGTTGCCTGTGCAATTAGGCTCTGCCACCGGGAACTTTGTCGTTGGCATCATCGCGGACTTAAACAATCAAGTGGATGAAGGGCCCGGCGGTAAAGCCAACAACACCTTCAACTTTACATACAAGGTAGACCGTCAGTTGTTGCTCATCAACAACGCCGCGTTGGGCATTAACAACCCAATAGACCTGGAATCTAACCTTGTGCCCCAGTTTGACCTACAGTACACAGTCAACGGGCTAGAGACATTAGCGCCCTGTGCCGCCAATGCAAACTGTGTCGGCGTCATTAGCCCGGCATTGAGCTTCGACACAGCGCATTATGACGCGCTCAGTACGGGGAATGGGGTCAATCAGACAGTTATTCCCAATGCCGCACTGACGCCGGGAACAATCATCGGGGTGTTAACGGCAGAAGGCAACCGGGCTGTTCTGCGGGTGGACGCGGTACAACCCGGCGCGTCCATCACATTGACCTGGCGTGTGTACGTGCCATAGTGAATACCGCATTTTGCAGTCACATCAGGCATAAATGATCGTCTTTGAATAATCAGGATGGGTGAGACTATTTCACCCATCCCGTTGTTTAATAATCCACCAAAGCGCGCAGGCCGTCTTCATCGAGTATGGTAATGCCTAACTGTGCGGCTTTCTCCGCTTTGCTACCGGGCGAATCACCGACGACAACATAGCTGGTTTTCTTCGATACGCTGGAGGTCACGCTCCCGCCGTGTGATTTTATCCAATCACTCGCTTCATCGCGGGACATCGTAGGCAATGTCCCGGTGAGGACAAAAGTCTTACCGGCCAGCTTATCGCTAACCTGCGAGCGCTCTACCGCCTGCATATTCACACCTGCCGAGCGCATTTTTGCTAACAAATGTTGATGGTGTTCATCAGAAAACCATTGGGTGATGTTCTGCGCCAGGACACCGCCAATGCCTTCAATAGCAGTGATGGCCTCTAGCGATGCGCTTATGAGTGCATCCATACTGCCGAAGCTAGCCGCCAGAGATTGCGATACAGTGCCGCCAACGCCTTCTATCCCCAACGAGGCAATCAGCCGTTCAAGTGGGCGCTGTTTGGCCGCTTCAATAGACTTCAGCAGATTCTCCACTTTTTTATCCCCAAAGCGTTCAAGCTCCAGCAAAGGCGCGGCTTGTAATGTGAATATGTCGGCTTCATCCCTGACAAGTCCGGCATCAATCAACATTTTGACGGTCTGCGGCCCCATGCCCTCTATATCCATCGCCCCCCGCGAAACAAAAAACTCGATACTGCGGAAGACGCGCTCTGGACAAGTCAGATTAGGACAAAAATGGTCTACTGCGCTCTCCGGTTGGATAATCGGTGTCTCACAGAAGGGGCAACGCTCCGGCGGGGTGATGGGTGTCTCACTACCATCACGCGCCGCGACGACTGGCCCAATCACATAGGGAATCACATCGCCGCTACGCTTAATCACCACCTGGTCAGCCGTGTGGATGTCTAGCTCCTGGATGAATTTGTAATTGTGGAGTGTCGCATTACTAACGGTGACCCCGGCGACAAAAACGGGGTCTAGCTGGGCGGTCGGCGTGACCTTGCCTGTGCGCCCGATGTTGACCGTCACACCGAGTAATTTTGTTGTGGCTTCCTGCGCGGGGAATTTAAAGGCAATCGCGCCGCGTGGGTCTTTGCCGACGACGCCTAATTCCGCCGCGATACGTCGATCATTGACTTTAATCACAAGACCGTCTATCTCAAATGCTAAATCGTCGCGGCGGGCTTCCCATGTGGGTAACTGTTGGATAATGTTGGATAGCGCAGGATAAAAGTGGGATTCTGGTGGGATATGAAAGCCCATAGCCTGCATAAAATCCAACATGGCGTTTTGGGTATCCAACATTAGCGGCGCACCTGTCACATCATCTGGGCTGAGGTCAATCACATCATATAGAAACGCGGTCAAGGGGCGGGCGGCTGTATTGCGCGAGTCTTTTTGCTTAAGTGTGCCAGAAGCAGTATTACGTGCATTGATGTATAGCGGTTGGCCTTGCTCCCGTTGGCGATTGTTGAGCGATTCAAAATCCGCTTTGAGGAATAGCACTTCTCCCCGCACGGAAATTCGGCGTGGTGGGGGCGGCGCATCCGGCGTGGTGGGAATGCGTAAGGGCACGGTGCGAATGGTACGGACGTTAGCGGTTACGTCGTCGCCAAGCGTGCCGTTACCGCGTGTAGCGGCGCGGGTTAACACACCATTCTCATAAGTGATGACAACGCTCAAGCCATCAAGCTTTGGCTCTAACATATAACTCAGTTGCGTCCCGGCGGTGAGCAACTTCAGGTTGCGGTCTTCCCACGCTTGCACATCCTCCACGCTGAAGGCGTTGGCAAGGCTTAAAATAGGGCTGGGATGTGGGACTTTAATAAAGTCTTCACTGAGGTCGCTCCCGGCGCGCTGGGTGGGAGAATCCGGTGTGATAAGGTCGGGGTATTCCGCTTCAATACGGACTAATTCCGCATACAGCGCATCATATTCGCCATCTGTGATGATGGGTAAGGTCAGGACATGATACCGATAGATATGTTCGTTCAGTTGCTCGCGTAATTCAGCGGCACGGCTGGCAATTTGAGTAGACATAAGTGTTTCCTATCGTGATGATGACGCTAAAATTATAGCGCAAATCAGGCTTACAGACCAGATGTTCGGTTACTCACCTGCAATAGTCAGGTTTTCGGACAGTTGTTTGATTTTATGACTCGTCTCGTACCAACTTGGCTCGCTGAGGCCGAGCTTTTCGCGTAGGCTTTGCTCATCCATACCCAGCCGGAAATCACGGACAGCACACGTCCATCGCAGAACCTCAAACGATAGCTTGATTTGTTGGTCTTGTGGCACAGCATCACCATCCAGGGCGGCGGCCTCGCCAATATCTTTGAGGATGTATTCCAGGTTCCGCGCCGTGCAGGTGATAATCCCGTCCTTATCAGGCTTAGGTGGGTATTGCTCGGTGTATAAATCCAGCAGAGTAAGCCAGTGCGGGTCAAGATCAATACGGCGTTCTTTAAACACATTGCGCGTCTTCTGGCGAATAATCAGCACAGGTTGGCGCGGATTAATGCGATCAATACTCTCAGGGGTCAGGTTCATGACTTCGCTTTTCTTTAAGCCTGTATCCACCAATAAGCGGAATAACATCTCCGGGCGGTAATCCTGGCCTTGACCTTTTTTAAAGGTACGTGTCGCCGCGATGCAGGTTTGAATCTGCTGGAATGATAGGATTTGTGACAAAGGCGCGGGGCCGCTCCGTTGGAGGATGGCCGCCGCCGGGTCTTGTGCGATTGCCTTTAGACCTTTCAACCATTTAAAATAAACTTTTAAAGTGGTTACACGTCGCGCATAAGATTTACGGCTACACGGAATAGGCCGCCCGTGTTCGTCGGTGCGTTCAAATTCCAGCCAATTTAAAAATCGTTCCAGGTCACTGGTCAAAAATTGCTTCAGTAAGCGGTCAGCGCGCAAATAGTCCCCTACCAGACGTAAATCCGACATGAAAGCTGTTATGGTATGTGCGGATTTTCCCTCACGTTTGAGGTGAGCTTCAAACAAATCAAAGGTCGCGTTAAAGGGTGTATCTTTGCTGATTTCTTCCGGTGTTTGAGGATTAGCAGAAAAAAGTGGCAATTGTTTCATCAAAAAACTCCATCAAGACCATTATATTTTTATTATATGACTATGCGAATTTATAAAGCAAGATGAATAATCGCTTAACCTTGCTTGACCGAATTTAAAAATACGGGATAATGATAGGATATTTCACCTAACTAAAATTAGGTTACTAATGACCAATCCAATCAACGAAGCACGAGAACGTGTATTAGATGTTGCAGAGAGCTTGTTTATGGAACGCGGTTACACATCCGTTAAGCTCAAACACATCGCGGATGAACTAGGCATGAAGCAAGCCTCACTTTATTATCATGCGCCCGGTGGCAAGGAGGAACTGTTTGTCGCTGTGATGGCCCGAAACTTTGAGCGCCAAAAGCTAGGCATAAAAAAAGCCATTCAATCTGTTGGCGACAATTGGGAGGCACAGCTACGACAAGCGGCGTATTGGATTCTCTCTCAACCGCCGATGAACTTTACCCGAATGATTAATTCCGACATGCCCGCCATTAGTCCACACCATGCCCAGCACCTCATGGATTTATCGTATCAGGCCATCTTCTATCCGCTTCAACAAATTTTTGAAGCCGGACACGCGGCAGGTCTCATCCACTATCGGGATATTTTTGTGATTACGGGGTCATTTTTAGGACTAATCAGTGACCTGGTGACCTACAAGGAAAAATTTATGCAAGCGCCAATCTCCTTACACGAGATGGCCGACCAACTTATTGATATGGTATTGAACGGTCTTAAACCGCGTTAAAAATTTTTATCATTTTAGCCTAACAAATTTTAGGTTGTTTTACATATCGCCCAGATGCTTATCCAGAGGAAGTTATGACAGATTACACAATCATCGCAGAAGATTTAGTTAAAACATACGACAAACGTTTTAATGCTGTTGATGGCGTATCTTTTCAGGTCGAATCCGGCGAAATATTTGGCTTTTTAGGGCCAAATGGCGCAGGTAAATCAACCACAGTGCTGATGCTAACCACACTCGGCTTGCCTACTGCCGGACGTGCTACCGTAGGTGGGTTTGATGTCGTGACACAAGCCCAACAAGTCCGGCGGATTGCGGGGGTGGCCTTGCAGGAAATCGGCCTGGATCCATTGATGAAATCATTAGAATTGCTCATCCTGCAAGGTCAGTTATTCGGCCTAAGCAAAAAACAATCCACAAATCGCGCTCATGAACTGCTGGAACTCGTCAAACTGACTGAATTCACAGAACGCCCCGTCGGAAAATATAGCGGGGGTATGCGCCGCCGCCTAGACCTTGCATTAGCATTAGTACATGAACCTCGTGTCCTTTTCCTTGATGAGCCAACCACCGGACTAGACCCATCCAGCCGCCGCGACGTGTGGAGCGAAGTCCGCAGGCTGAACCGGGATAAAGGCATTACGATCTTCCTGACGACACAATATCTGGAAGAAGCCGACGAGTTAGCTGACCGGGTAGCCATCATCGATAAGGGCAAAATCGCGGCGGAAGGCAAACCGAGTGACTTAAAATCCGCTATTGGCACGGAATCCATCAACGTGACTTTTGATAGCGTAGAAACCGCACAACAGGCAGAAAATGAGCTAAAAGACCAGGTAAAGCGGACGCAACTCGACCGCCGCACACTCCGCTTGTATCTGCCAGATGCCGCCAGCGCGGTGTCGGGTGTGGTCAGTCGTTTGGAGCAGGCCGGGATTAAAGCTCTGTCAATCACCTTAAGCCAGCCCACACTTGATGATGTGTTCCTGCAAGTCACCGGGCAGAACTTCGAGCAAAATGAAAGCCCAATAGTCCCACAAACAGAGACCGCTTAGGCGCTAGGAGAGATACACAACTATGGCAACCATCACCAACAGTATGCAAAATGTTCCGTCAGTCGCCACATCACAGAAGACAATGCCGTTTTTAGGCCAAGTGCTGATGATGACCAAGCGAAGCATGATTACTCTGCTTCGTACACCGGAAGCTATCCTGCCGAACCTGTTCATCGGTGCATTTTTTATCTTCGTTTATGATGCCGCGTTGGGTGGCACGACCGACTTTTTGCCAGGATTACAAGGCGTGAACTATATCGCATTTGTCCTGCCCCTCAGCATCATCAGTTCATCGTTAAATGCCCCTGCCGGGCAAGCGATGGTACGCGACATCGAAAGCGGCTATTTTGATAAACTCCTGCTTACGCCCGTCAGCCGGAGTGCGTTATTACTGGGTCACATCATCTCTAGTGGTATGGTGATTATGGCGCAGGCGCTAGTCATCATCGGGATTGCCCTTCTGATGGGGCTACAGCCCGCTACAGGCGTGGGAGGCTTGCTGGTGGTACTGGCCGCCGCCTTGATGATTGGCGCGGGCTTTGGTGGCTTCACGACCGGAATTGCGCTCCGCACAGGCAACGCAGGGGCAACACAAGGCGCGTCATTTATTTTCTTCCCGTTGACATTCCTCACCACGACGTTTGTCCCGTTGGAATATCTGCAAGGCTGGTTAAAGACCGTCGCACAGATTAACCCCATCACATACATTCTCGACGCCCTGCGCGATGTGATGATTGTGGGCTGGAACGCAGATATATTGTTCACCGGGTTTTTAGCGTGCGCGGTGATTAGTGTCTTACCGTTTTTCTTCGCATTCTTCAGCCTGAGGGCACGCACAGAACGCAAGTAAAACATCTCTTTAGCGGCGGAACGTCCAGGCATCATTAGCATAAACTTCACACTCCAGGCGTTCCGCTTGCTTTTTTTCCTCATCCGTCAGCGTATCGTGGACAAAATCCACATTGAATACGTCGCAAAAGCCCTGCATCAGTGCATTAACGACTTCTTCCCAACTGACAATCACGCCGAGCGCGTCCTGCAAAGTTGCGGCACGTTTACGGACGTTGAGTTTTGCCATATCTCGCGCTGTTGCATCCGGGAATTGCAGGGCGTCGCAAATGTTGGAAACATCCCCGTGCAGGGGAAGTGTGCCATGTTGCAACACCCCACCCCGCCGCCGAAGCTGGGCGCTACCCACCAGCTTTCGTCCATCACTTGTGGTAATTTCGTAATGTGAGGGCACTTCAAAGCAGACTGGCCCGGTATCGCGCAGACGTTCCGTTTTGCGTTCTGCATAGGTGTTTAAGCCGAGTAAGGTAAGGCCGTGCGTCAATGCCTTACTGATGCGACGGTAGCTTTCTATAATGCCCCCCTCAGCCATCGTATGGGTATCCGGAAAGACCACACTATAGGTTAGCTCGTGAGCGTGCAGAATAGCACGTCCACCTGTAGCACGCCGGACAATGTGCCAACCCCGCGCTTGGATGCGCTCAAGGTCTGCATCGGCGTAGTGTTGGCCGTAGCCCAAAGACAAACAAGCAGGTTGCCATGCGTAAAAGCGCACCGTCGGCACGCCACCGTTTGTGATGACATCGTTCATAATCGCTTCGTCGATGGCCATGTTGCGTGCGCCTATCGTGGGCTTATCGGTGATGAGGCGATATTGACGCATGTTGTCCCCCCTCATATACTATTAAAATTGATGTACTCCTATTTTATCACGGTCAACACATGAACGACGATATGTTTAAGCGGCCTTCTACGCGGGCAAACTCATCCGATAAGCTGGAAGACCATACACACCTCAACGATTTAAACCGAACCGTCAAGACAAACCCTGTGCCAAGCACAGATTTGCCGCCGAACAATACCTGGCAGGATGTCCCTGCTGTTAAGCTATACGAGACACCACTCCAGCAGGCCAAACAAGCGGCTTACATTCCGCGCACGCCTGCGGGCAATGCACCGCCCCCCCCGCCCTCTATCTTGCGGGAGTCCGCCGCCCGTAAACGTTCGCGCAAACGAGCCGCACTTGAGCGTACCAATGGTGCAGATTGGGCATGGGTGATTGTGGCGGGGGCGCTTTTATTTATTGTGTTGATCATCGGCATGAGTGGCGTCTTCTTGCTACAAAATTCCAGTGGTGATGTCCGCATTGTGCCTACCGCCACTCTGGATATTGCCGCCCTCCCCGCCGCCGTAGATATGCGCGAACGCCGCCCGGTGAATCCACAGGAAGCACAAACGGGCGACATCATCCTATTGAGCGACGGCACACCGCTAGAGCTACGCGGATGGGATGGACAATCGCGCTTTACGGTATTGCTTATGGGCATGGACAGGCGACCCGGCGCACGCGGCTTTGCCTTCCTAACGGATACAATGATGGTCATTAGCATTGACCCGCGCACCAACAGCATGGGCATTCTCAGCGTTCCGCGTGACCTGTATGTGCCTGTGCCCGGCTATGCCGCTAATCAACGCATCAACACTGCCTTAGCATTAGGGGAAACACGCTCGCCGGGTAGCGGGGCGACACTGGCTATGCAGACTGTACAGAATAATCTTGGAATGCGAATCCATGAGTATATTCTGGTGGACTTCCAGGCGGTGATGGACATTGTGGACGCGGTAGGAGGAATCAGCATCACAACCAGCTATACGATCAACGACCGTACCTACCCGGACATGAACTACGGCTATGATCCGTTTTATTTACCTGCGGGGACAAATCTACTAGATGGCACAAACGCCTTGAAGTTTGCACGCACACGACATGGTGATAACGACCTAGAACGCGCACGCCGTCAACAGCAGGTTGTCTTCGCCCTGCGGGATAGAGTACTGGGCTTGAACATGCTCCCGACGTTAATTGTGCAAGCCCCTAATTTATTGGAGTCGTTGTCAGAAAACGTCAAGACTGGCTTGACACTAAACGAGATGATTCAGTTAGCATGGTTTGTGCGGGATATGCCAATTGAGAATATCGAAACAGGTGTGATTGACTATCAATATGTACAGAATTACACCACCGAGCGCGGCGAACAGGTACTCATCCCGGTACGTAGTCGCTTGGGTACGCTACTGGTTGAGGTCTTCGGCAACAATTACTCCGAATAAAAACAAAAGCGGCCTAACACAACAATGCGTTAGGCCGCTTCTTAATAATGGCTACCCGCTACACCGTGTAACGCGATGTTTTGAACCTGCTTTCGCAGGTGGGTGTCCTCATCTGTGCTTGGGTCTTGGCTCAGGCCTATCACCTTCACACGATATATGAACTCCCTTTAGATTCTTGTTGGCCCGAAACGAATTGCGCCATCACATGAGTAGCAGGTTGACTTCATTTATATCAAACTGCTTACTGCGTGTAAAGCCTGATTTGTGTCACGACTTAGGCATGACATCCCCTTACATCGACTCTACTCAATGAGATATAATCCCTG